>CAVXOO010000044.1:0-9921 GCA_963762945.1 uncultured Acidobacteriaceae bacterium
TCCGGCATCGCAGAGAATGACTTTACGGAAACGCAGAACCTCGCCGTTTTTCTCGAATGAAGACTCCTCAATCTCAATGAGCCTGGCGCGCGCCATGGCATCGAGCAGAGCCTCGAAGTCGTCGCGGCTGATGCTGCCCGCCAGATCGAGCTTCTTCTGCAGCGTTCCCGCTGCGATGTAAGGTACCGGGCGCAATTCGTCCACCATGCTGCGGACGATATTCTGCTCGGCGGGCGTGGCGTAACGGAAGCGGCGCAGCACCGCGCCCTCGGGATCGCAGAGATCGCAGATTCCGCAGGCCTGAGCAGCGTCTTTCACATCGCCAAAATGCCGCACCAGTTCCGACATGCGGCAAGCGCTCGAACTCGTGAATGCGATTACCTTTTCGAATTGTTCTGTGCGGTGCAGAGCTTGCACGGTGTAAGTTTTCTGCCAACCGGAAGCGCCGCTGGTCACCATTCCGCCAAAATCGACGTGTGCGCCGCCGTGAATTTCCAGCTTTTCGAGGGCCTTGTCAAATTCTTCCTCGGCCAGGTCAGAAGCGGCGCGCAGCTCCTCGAAAGGCTGCGGCGCGTCGCCAAGCACCGCATAGACTTTTTTCAAGTGCTCGACCGGCGGATAGTCGCGATTGAGAAAAAAGTCGTGGGTTCGCTGGTCGGCATAGGAGTGCATCAGGTAAGTCCGGCTCTGTGCGCCGTCGCGGCCGGCGCGGCCAATCTCCTGATAAAAGCCTTCGAGAGTGGCCGGCAGGCCGGAGTGAATCACGGTGCGGATGTTGGCCTTGTCGATCCCCATGCCGAAGGCGATGGTGGCGACAACGGCCTCCAGTTCGCCGGCTTGAAAGGCGCGCTGTACGCGGTCGCGGGTTTCGGCGTCGAGTCCTGCATGATAAGCGGCGGCGGGAATCCTCGATGACAGCTCCGCGGCCAGGCTCTCGGATTGCTTGCGCGACGTGGCATAGACGATGGCCGGCCGCCGCGCGGGATCGGCCAAGAGACGCCAGATAACGCCGGCACGCGCCGGAATAGAAATCTCGACGACCTCGATGGCGAGATTGCTGCGGCGAAAGCCGTGAATGAATTTGAGCGGGTCGATCATGCCCAGTTGCTCGAGGATGTCGGCTTGCACGCGAGTGGTTGCCGTCGCCGTGAGTGCGATGACCGGCGCGGGATCTTCTGCGCCGCGCAATGCGGGAAGATATTGGCCGAGCATGCGGTAGTCGGGCCGGAAATCGTGGCCCCATTGCGAGATGCAGTGCGCCTCGTCGATGGCAACCAGCGCGAGCTTTTGTTTGGCCAACATGGTGGGGAATCCGGGAACGCGCAAGCGCTCTGGGGCGATGAAGAGAAATTGCAAATCGCCGCGCAGATAATCGGCGCAGACCTGGCGGGCCGCGCTGCGCTCTAGGCCGGAATGAATACGCGCGACGCGCAGACCGAGCGCAGCCAGTTTCGCCGTCTGATCCTCCATGAGCGAGATCAGGGGCGAGATCACCAGCGCCGTTCCGCCGCGGGCAATGGCGGGCAACTGGTAGCAGAGCGACTTCCCTGCCCCGGTGGGCATCACAAGCAGTAGGTCGCGCCCAGCGATGGCGGCGCGGCACACCGCTTCCTGATTGGCGCGGAAGCCGGCAAAACCGAATGCGGACCGCAAGAGCCCGTGCAATGTATCCGGATTGGAAAGGTCAATCAAAGCAAGTCTGTCCCGCACCAATGCCACAAAGCTACGATGGAACAAGAAATTCGTTCACTTCCTGGCAGGTTGGCGTCGCTTCGCGACGTCGCAAGTTCGCGAGTTAGCCCGATCGTTCATCTCAGGCGGCCCTGCCGAGGGCCATTTCCATCCTTGTCCATTCTCTCAGAGAGTCGGCCCCTGTGATTTCACAACACACACGCAGTTTCTCTAAAGTAGAAGGAGAGAGAACAATCGGATCCGATGGGCGGAGAAGAGAGCTTCAGCGCCGGGCGCGCAAGGAGATGGTTTGACCGATAAACGAGCAGAACAGACGGAGACCGCGGGCATCTCGCACGCGTGGCGCGCGTTGCGGCACCCGAACTTCCGGCTGTTCTTCGGCGGGCAGACGATTTCGCTGATCGGCAGCTGGATGACGCGCATCGCCACATCGTGGCTGGTGTACCGGCTGACGCATTCGGCGCTGCTGCTGGGAACGGTGAGTTTCGCGGGACAGATTCCTACGTTCCTCTTCGCGCCGTTCGCGGGAGTGTGGATCGACCGGCTGGATCGGCGGCAGGTGCTGGTGTGGACGCAGACCCTCGCCATGTTGCAGTCGTTTGCGCTGGCCGGGCTCACGTTTTCCGGGCACATCACCGTTCGCTGGATTCTGATTTTGAGCGTGACGCAAGGCGTCATCAATGCTTTCGACATGCCGGGGCGGCAATCGTTCATGGTGCAGATGGTGGAAGATCGCGCCGATCTGGGCAACGCCATTGCGATTAACTCGTCGATGGTGAACGTGGCGCGGCTGATCGGCCCGTCGCTGGCCGGAATGCTGATCGCGGTTTCAAGCGAAGCGTGGTGCTTCCTTGTCAACGGCATCAGCTACATCGCCGTGATCGCATCGCTGCTGATGATGCGCGTGCATGTGGCTGCTGTGGTGCGCAAGGCGACCTCAACCTTCCATGAGATGAAGGAGGGATGGAGTTACGTCGCCGGGTTCCTGCCCATGCGGACGATTCTGCTGCTGTTTGCGCTGGTGAGCTTGATGGGCATGCCGTTCGTGGTGCTGATGCCGGTGTTTGCGGCCAAGGTGCTGAACGGCGGGCCGCATACGCTCGGATTTTTAATGGGATCGATGGGAGTGGGAGCGCTCGCCTCGGCACTTTCGCTGGCCGCGCGGAGAAACGTGCGCGGGCTGATTCGCATGATCCCGATAGCGGCGGCGGTCTTTGGGCTGGGACTGATTGGCTTCGGCCTGTCGAGCACGTTCTGGCTCTCGATGGTGACGGTGGCGATTGCGGGCGCGGGCATGATGCAGGGCATGGCGGCGAGCAATACCGTCATTCAGACACTGGTGGATGAAGACAAGCGCGGGCGCGTGATGAGCTACTACACCATGGCGTTCATGGGCATGGCGCCGTTCGGCAGCCTTCTGGCGGGAGTCATGGCGCATGCAATTCCGCCAACGCCAGCGTGGATTGTCTCGGGGCCGGTGCTGGCCGGCGCGCAATGGACGGTGATCCTGAACGGGCTGGTCGTGGTGCTGGGAGCGTTGTGGTTCATCACGCGGCTCCCCTCGCTGCGCGTGGTGGTGCGGCCGATTTACCAGGAGATGGGCATTATTCCCGCGGCGCAGGAGATGGCGGCGGAGCAGTGAGAGAAGCAACTCTTAGCGCTTGGCTCTTGGCTTTTGGCTATTAGCTTTTAGCTTTTAGCTTTTAGCTTTTTGCGATTCCCTTTTCGCCGTCAGCGCACGATGTCGCGGTGCAGGGCTTTCACTTGGTAGCCGGCCTTAGCCAGGCGCTCGGCGATCTCTTCGGCCATCATCACGCTGCGGTGCTGGCCGCCGGTGCAGCCGAAGGCGACGGTGAGGTAGCTTTTGCCTTCCTCGACGTAATGCGGCAGCAGGTAGAGCATCAGCTTGGTCACGCGATCGAGGAACTCCGTGGTCTGCGGGAAACCGCGCACGTAGGCGGCAACCTTGGGATCGAGGCCAGTCTTCTTGCGGAACTCGGGAACAAAATGCGGATTGGGCAGGAAGCGCACGTCGAAGACCATATCGGCGTCGAGCGGGACGCCATTTTTAAAACCGAAGCTCAGGCAGGAGACGAGCAGGCGCTTGGTCTCTTCCTGCTGGCCGAAGCGAGCAAGGATGTCGGCGCGCAGCTCGTGCACGTTGAAGTTGGAGGTGTCGATGAGAGTATCGGCGACGTTGCGAATGGGGTCGAGCAACTGGCGCTCCTCGACGATGGAGCGCGCCACGGTCTCTTTGCGGCCCAGCGGGTGCGGGCGGCGAGTCTCGGAGTAGCGGCGGACGAGCACGGCATCCTGCGCGTCGAGATACACCACGCGCGTTTCGAGCAGCTTCTTGATGCTCTTCAGGATTTCGGGCAGGCGGTCGAGGGTCGCGCCCTCGCGCACATCGACCACGAGAGCCGCGCGCGCCACGTCGGCAGACTTGCTGACGAGGCCGGCAAAATCGGGCAGGAGTTCGAGGGGAAGATTGTCAACGCAGTGAAATCCAAGGTCCTCAAAGGCCTTGAGGGCCGAGGCTTTCCCCGCGCCGGAGATTCCGGTGACGATCACCAGTTGCTTCCGGCCTTGCGCGGAGTCTTGATTTTTCAGGCTGGAGGTCCTGCGGGATTTGCCTCCATCGCGCGCCTTCTTACGGGGCGTCATGGATTCATGCTACACCGGGAGTGTTAAAGGCAGGGACCAGGGAGTAGCAAAACGCCAGCAGCTAGCCGCCAACAGTCAACAGCGAGACACGCCGAGCACCGATCTCAACTCCCCATTCGCTGCTACTACGGAATCTCGACCAGTTCCATCTGGCCGTCGCGGCGGCGATGGAGCACAAACATCTCTCCGGCGACGGTGCGGAAGACAAGCAGATCCCGATCGCGGAACTCAGCGTCCTTGACCGCCTCTTCAACGGTCATGGGCTTGAGGGCGATGGCCTCGCTGCTCTTGACGATGTGCGGCTCGACGACGGTGCTGCGCGATGGGAACGAGTGAACCGCGATGGAAGCCCGCGCTCTGCCACGGGCGGGCTTGGACTCATCGGTCGTGGGCTCGGCGCGCGCCTTGGGGCGCGCGACAGGAGGCGCCGTGAGCACCTTTTCCCCTTTGGGAAGGCGCTTTACGTCGATGCGCCGGTCGCGGTGACGGTAGGCCTGATTCTCGGCATGTTCGATGGCCTCGCGCAGCGCCGCTTCGGGCGAGTCGCCCTTGCCCGTGGCGGCAAGCTTCTGCGAGCGGGACTGGATGGTCAATTCGACGATGTGGACATGCCTCTGCGCGCTGAACGTAATGCTGGCGCGCGCGGTACGGCCCATAATGCGGCCGAGACGTTCCATCCCCTCCTCGGCCTGCGTGCGCAGAGCGCGGGAGATTTTGACATTTCTTGCCGTGACTGCCACATCCATGATTGCCTCCGCTTGATCGACGGTCAATTCCGCGCCGAAGGCCGGTGCGGTGGTGGTCAGTATATGACGGATTAGCTGCTAGCTGCCAGCTTCTAGCCGCTAGCTTGTTCTTTTCGACGACGAGCCGCGCGTTTTCTTGCGAGTGAATGCAGATTTGGGAAATGTTCTTTCGCCCGCTTCGGGGGCTGGGGTTTCGGTTTACGCCGTTTTAGAGGTTGCGTAATATGGCTTTCATTGCGATTTAATTCTGAGAGAACTTCCCGCAGGGGCTAAAGCCCGCGCAAATTTTGCAACAGTTGCGGCACGACTGAAGTCGTGCCCTTTCGCATTTCGCCGCACGGCAACAGTCTCTCCGCAGCTGTCCAACTCCCGGCTTGGCTTGCGCACGAGTGTCGATTCCCCGAACGCGGAGCGTACTCGCACGAACAAGCTAGAGGCTAGAAGCTAGCGGCTAGGAGCTGCCTTTCAGATCTCCCAGCGCAGCAGCACGGTGCCTACGGTGAAGCCCGCGCCCACGGCGGCCAGCAGCACCAGGTCGCCTTTCTTCAGCTTGCCTTCTTCAACGGCGGTTTCCATGGCCAGGGGAATGGTTCCGGCGGAGGTGTTGCCGTACTTTTCGATATTAATAATCACGCGATCGGGGTCCATGCCCAGGCGATCGGCCGTGGCCATGATGATGCGCTTGTTGGCCTGATGAGGAATGAAGCAGCCCAGGTCTGCGCCGGTGACGCCGTTTCGCGCAAGCAGTTTGCCGGTGGCCTCTGCCATTTTGCGCACTGCAAATTTGTAGACCGCGGGGCCGTCCTGATAGATGTAATGCCATTTTTTGTCGACGGTTTCGTGGCTGGAAGGGTTGAGGCTGCCTCCGCCCTTGAGATTCAGGCTGACGCCGCCTGCGCCGTCAATCTCGTTCACGGCGTCGATAAAGCCGATCTCGCCCTCGGCGGCCGGCTCCAAAAGCACCGCGCCTCCGCCGTCGCCGAAGAGCACGCAGGTGGTGCGGTCGGTGTAGTCGGTCATGCGCGTGTTGGCGTCGAAGCCGCAGACCAGAACTTTGCTGTAAGTTCCGCTTTCGACCATCTTCAAGCCGGCTTGCAGAGCATAGACGAAGCCAGAACAGCCGCCCGAGACATCGAATCCCCAGCAGTGCGATGCGCCGATTTTGTTTTGTACCAGACAGGCCGTGGAGGGGAACATCATGTCGGGCGTGACCGTGCCGACGATGATCACTTCGAGTTCACTCGCGGAGATGCCGCGCACGGCCAGGCATTTCTTCGCGGCTTCCGCGCACATGTCACTCACGCCCAGGCCGGCAGCGAGCTTGTGACGCGTCTTGATGCCGGTGCGCTCCGTGATCCACTGATCGCTGGTTTCTACGAGCTTTTCGAGGTCTTGATTGGTGATGAGATCGGGAGGAACGTAGGTTGCGAGCGCCGAAATCTTGGCGCGGCGGCCCACCACGGGGCGAACGGTCAAACTCAATGCATTTCTCCTTGCGCAGGTCCCGCGTGTGCGGCCATTGACCTTCGAATCTTGGTCCCTTTTTTCTTGGTCCCTCGTTCCCTCGGTCCCTTGTTCCCTGCATTCCGCAAAAAAGTACCGGGTGACCTACTGCGCCCGTACGAGCCCGTTACCGTTGCTTCCTTCCGGACCTGGCGGGGTTGGCGGGATTACGTCGCGTAGGACCCGGC
The DNA here is from genome assembly GCA_963762945.1 of uncultured Acidobacteriaceae bacterium. Lineage (GTDB taxonomy): Bacteria > Acidobacteriota > Terriglobia > Terriglobales > Acidobacteriaceae > Telmatobacter. The sequence continues at coordinate 6,794 of CAVXOO010000044.1, forward strand.
ACTTGATGATTTTAACACTCGCGCTTGGCGGAGGCGGAGGCGCTGGCGGCCGGATGCGGTGACGAAAATCAACTGCACGGCGCAAGCGCCGGCCTTTGAACAGTCACGTAAGAATCGTCGCCAGTTTTGCTAGCACTTCATCCATGATTGCGGCCGGAACGCGTTCAAGCAGACGCGCTTTACGAGCGGTCAAATCGATGGGGCGCGGTTGATCGCAGCGAACAACGCCAGTTGTCTTTGTCCCCGCTCTTTCGAGCGAAACGGCGAATCCTCGCGTGCGTGCAAAGGCGCCGCCGGATGTAATCGGCGCTACGATCGGTGTGCCAGTGATGGCGTTGAACGCGTCAGGGGAAACTACAAGGACTGGCCTGGCACCCTGCTGTTCGTGACCTGTGGATGGATCTAAGGAGACATAGTAGATTTCTCCGCGTTTTGCTTTCGAGTTCATGCTCTACTCCTAATAAATCTATGAAGTTTATGTCATCGTGTTCTTCGTTTAGCTTTGTTTGCGAGTTCGAATCGATCCCTCGTCACAATTCCCTGCCCACCGGCGCGAGACCGATCCAATTGCGGTCCTCTTTTGTCAGCGGAGCTTTGGCATCGCATTGGGCCAGCAATTCATCGAGGGTATAGCGCGGCTTCTCGGGAGTTTCGACAATCAGCCGCTCTCCGTTGACGGCCAGGGCCACAGTCGCACCGGCTTTGAGCCTCAACATGTCTAGAACCACCGGCGGAACAGCCAACATAACCGAACCACCGACCTTACGAAGTGTTGTCGTGAGCATAGTAGACCCCATGAAATATTATACGCAAGTATAACACGATCACATCAACGCGGCGAACGAATTCCGCCCCCCTTATCCACATTGGCGCCTTTTATTCGCGTTGACCCTGCGATTCCGCATCCGTAAAGTCTGTAATGAAGCGATGAATTTCCTTGCCCGCATGGCGATGCGCTACCTTCGCGGCGGGTTTGGAGCGAGCTTCAAGCGCTGGTAGAAGAACCCGGAGTAAACATGCTGAAACTAAAGAAGATTCACATCCTCGGCTTCAAGAGCTTTTGCGACCGAACAGAAGTGGCCGTGGCGGGCTCGGGGATTGCCGTGGTGGTGGGTCCGAACGGGTGTTGAAAGGGCACGACTTCAGTCGTGCCACAAACGCTGCTAAAACCCGCGGGCTTTAGCCTCCGAGAGAGGCTTTCTCCTCTAAACCATGATGAAATTTGCCCTGAAAAACTCTCGCCGAAGAATCATTCAGCCTTCGTCGCGCACCATAATCACATTCAGGAAGCGCGGCCCATGAACGCCCTTGATGCGTGTCATTTCAATGTCCGCCGTGGCGCTGGGACCGGATACATAAGTGGCCAGCGCGGGCGGCTTCGCGCAGCGGTCAAAGTACTCCGGCAGGGTCTCTACCACTTGGCTTGAGTGCAGAATGCACAGGTGCCAGTCGGGCAGCAGCGAGATCACCCTGCGACCCTCGGTGCTGGAGTGGTGCAGCACGATGGTTCCCGATTCGGCGACAGCGCAGAAGCAAGCCGTCACCACGCCCTCGGCCGCCTCAATCTCCGCGACGGGCAGATCGTGGTCGATCTTCCAGTCGATGCCGGCGACGAGCCAATCGGCGGGCAGCCCAGCGGGCGCGGCCACGCTGCGTTTGCCGCCTGCCGCTAGCTGGGCGGCGATGGTGGCCGGCAGTTGCGCGGGTGCGCATTCCACCACCTCGGCGTCGTACTCGCGCAGCCGCGTCATCATCAGCTCCACGCAGGCCTGGCGCGGCAAGGCCCCGCGGCGGACGTAGGTGCGAGGCAGAGCCGCATAGGCGGACGCTGGATCCAGCCGGTCTTTTGCGGCCAAATCCACACTCGCGCTACGAATGCTGTCGAGGATGCGTTGCCGGGAGTCTGCGGGAGCGCTCATTTTGTCTCCTTGCCGCGCGCCGCCCACCACTCATGAAAGGTTTGCTGGGGCAGGCCGCGCAGGTCGCGGGTCTGGGTCCATTTGCCGCCGACGCTGGGCAGGCAGTGAATCCATCCGTCCTTGCCGGTAAAAAGACCGAGGCCGAAGCGGCCCATTCGCTGCGCCAGATGGAAGCGGCCGGCGCTCGAAAAGAAAAAGTTGGCGATGCGCAGCCCCAGATACATGGGGTCGAAGAAGCGGCCGGGCCTGCTTGCGTTCCTGGTCGACCACCTGGGCGCGCAGTTCGAGCAGCACCTCGGGAATATTGATCTTGACCGGGCAAACCTCGTAGCAGGCGCCGCACAGCGAAGAGGCGAAAGGCAGCGACTGCGCGTGCTGCATGTGCATCAACTGCGGAGTCAGGATGGCGCCGATCGGTCCGGGATAGACCGAGCCGTAGGCGTGGCCGCCGGTCTGGCGGTAGACCGGGCAGGCGTTCATGCAGGCGGCGCAGCGGATGCACTTCAGCGTCTGGCGCTGCTTGGGCCGGGCCAGGATCGACGAGCGGCCGTTGTCCAGCAGAACCACATGGAAGCTTCTGCGGGCCGTCGCCCGGCGTGACGCCGGTCCACAGCGAAGTGTAGGGGTTCATGCGCTCGCCGGTGGCCGAGCGGGCCAGCACCTGGAGCATCACTTCGAGATCCTGGAAGCGCGGCAGCACCTTCTCGATGCCCGCCAGGGTGATCATGGTGCGGGGCAGGGTGAGGCACATGCGGCCGTTGCCTTCCGACTCGACCACGGCGACCGAGCCGGTTTCGGCAATCAGGAAGTTGGCGCCGCTGATGGCCGTGGGAATGGTGAGAAACTTCTGCCGCAGATAGGTGCGGGCCGCGGCGGTCAGCGCCTGCGGGTCGTCGGAAAGATTCTTGAGCCCCATGCGGCGGGCAAAGATCTCGCGCACCTGGCTGCGATTGACGTGCAGCGCCGGGACGACGATGTGGGAGGGTTCTTCCTCGCCCAGTTGCAGAATGATCTCCGCCAGATCGGTCTCGAAGGCGCTGATGCCCGCGGCCTCAAGAAACGGATTCAACTGAATCTCGGCCGAGGTCATGGTCTTGATCTTGATGACTTCGCTGGCATTTTCCTCGCGCAGTATGTCGAGGATGATCTGCGCGCGCCTCGGCGGCATCGGCGGCCCAGTGCACCACTCCTCCGCGAACTGCAACGGGC
>CAVXOO010000045.1:0-3352 GCA_963762945.1 uncultured Acidobacteriaceae bacterium
CGCCTCTCAGTCACTATCAGTTGGTCCAAAAAGATAAGCAGTTTCAGCCGCACCTCTTGGTTGTCCCTGTAGGCAGTATCGTCGAATTTCCGAACCGCGATCCTTTCTTCCACAATGTCTTCTCTCTCTTCAATGGCCGCAAATTCGATCTTGGGCTTTACGAGAGCGGAAAAAGCCGAAGTGTGCATTTTGATCGCCCCGGAGTCTCGTTTATCTTCTGTAATATTCACCCGGAGATGAGCGCGGTTGTAGTCTCTGTCCCGACGCTCTACTTTGCCTCATCAACGCCTGACGGTTCGTTACTTATTCATGGCGTCGAGCCCGGCACTTACGACATGCACCTTTGGGCCATAGGCAGCGGCGACAACTTATCGTCGGCGCAGGAGCATAGGGTGGTCGTGCGAGAAAGCAACACCGACTTGGGCGTCTTTACCGTGCAAACATCCCCAGTTGGTCCACACAAAAATAAGTTCGGAGAAGATTACCCCATGCAGCATCCTGAACAATATTGACGCTCTGTTTGCCTGCTTGAGCCGCTGCACCTTGCCTAGGTGAACCAGACGCTATCGGTCTTGCCCGATCTCGGCCAGTTTTGTCCAACCCATGGCGCGCCCACAGTCTGTGGCATAAATTAGTGTTTTCTCGTTCGTCCACGAAGGATCGCTCGAATTACAACCGCCGGCTGTAAGCTGCTGCACGACGTGCGTACTCAGAGACTCGCTTATTAGTTGTTTGTGCTCTCGGACCGTCTCGCTAAGTAAGATAGTGTCGCCGTCGCCTGAGACTGCGAGCGCGTCAGGGTTGGCGCCTGTCCGCAAAAGTGTTTCAGGCGCCGTACCGCGGGAAACGCGAAAGACTGTCGGTCCCTGCGCTGTGATGGCACTGAAAATGAAATGCCCTTCGGGCGCACCATTGACCGCGCGCACGTCGATATCTGGCGGCGTGACGCGCAGGGGCTGATCTGAATTGTCGCAGTGATGGGAGTCTGCAATCCACAAGCTGCCGCGTCCGCTCTCTTCGCGGATGAAAGCGAGACTGCTCCCATCCCACGATAGTGCCGGAGACTCCGCATTCTTGATCTCACAGCCGGTGCGGCCGTCATCGCTCGAATTTGACTCCCTAATCTCCAGTCCTGCACTTGTCGCGATCTCAATCCAAAGTGACCTGCCAGTGCGATCAACGGCATAACTCAATTCATCTTCTCCCGGGATGCCATCCACCGGAGATCCGTCGCGCAACACCTTGTAACCCGTGTCGAGCATGGCTACATAGTAGAGTCCCTGCGCGGTGGCCCGCGGTTCCGTCCTCATCCACGCCCTGTCGGCCTCGACGATGTCACGCGAGCGATCGAGCCCCATTGATTTCAGGTGTCGTAGGGAACTCGCGAATCCTATCAGCCACAGCGCAAGAAGTGGGATACCGAAAGCGGTAAAGACGCCGAGCCGGCGATGAAACTGGCCTCCAATTTGACCGGGGATGCCGGAGAAACTTCTGTGAGATAACGCGCTTGGGGTCGGAGTTGACGGAAGAAATACCACATAAAGAACGATCAAACCGACTCCAGCCCATAACTTCGGCATCAATAATGCTGCGAGAGCCGCTGGATTAGAACCGCCTGGCACAATGTTGCGCGCGTTGCATGCAACTGCGTACAGCGCGAGAAAAAGCCAGCTCAACCGCGGTCGGAGTCTCCTGAGGATGGCGTATGTCGGTACAGCGCCGCCGATCAAGACGACAAAATGGTAGGTTTCGGGTGTGGACGATAGGAACATCAGCAGATTCAGGAAGGCGCACCACTCGACGATCTCACGTTCGTCGGGCTCGAATCTTCGTCTTATCTGCGATATCACAGTTATCGCTAGCAATGCCTGCCAAAGCGCATAGAAAGCCGCATACAGGAAGGGTGAGGATACAAGCGGATGTGGATTCCACTCCGGTTCAAACAGGAAGAGGCGGTGAAACATTGCCGCGGCCGACGTGGCTGAAGTTAGATAAGGATTAAGCGCCTCACCGTTAAGCAAGCGCGGCAGTTGCCGCCAAAGAAAAACATTCGTAGCAGTTTTACCAAACAGCACCAGGCACGCCGCACCGCATGCGGCAGTGGTTGCAATAGCGGCGCCCAGTGCGTTCCAGCGCTTCTTTACCAGGAAATAGAAGCAGTAGAAGAGCGGATAAATCTTTAGGGCGCCGGCAAGAGCAATGCAACACCCGCTTGCAACCTGCTTACCGTGCAAATGGAAGCGCCATCCTAACACCAAGAGTGCGAATACGACGAGGTGCATTTGTCCGAGAGCAAGATCATTGCGCAAAGGAATCGACGCAAGGAGAGCAATCAGCCAGGTCGTTCTTGCGGGCAGACCGCAGGCCTTGCTTAGCACGTGGATCATTGCGCATAAGATGCCGACATTCAAGAGGACCCAGACGTGTTTTGCCTGCAAGACATCAAGCCACACAAATGGCAGCAGCGGAAGGGTCGAAAAAGGAGTAAGTCCTGAGAATCCGACTAATTCATGATGAACGCCAAAATGGTTGGCGACGCGCTGTAACCAAATCCAATCGTAAAATCGATCGAGGCTGTAGTGTTCTGCGACCAGCTTTGCCCCCAGGTAATACTGCGGAAAGTCGCTCCCGAGTTTCCTCCAGCCAAGCCAGACTCCCTTCCATAGAACGAGCGCTCCCAGAAGGGCGATCGCAACGAACTCGATGTACAGCAGAATGCGCGCGAAGTGCGCCACGTCCTGTTTTGCTTGCTGATGGACATCGATGGGCATTGGCAGGTCAGCTCAAACGTATGGGACGGGCAATGTTCGGGATGAGTGAGTCAATTGTTTCCAACGCGCAATGGAGCGAAGATACTTCCAGTCGGATAGCAGATGGTAGCCGACACGGCTCAACTGATAGGACATCTCATCCATTGCGTAGCGGAACGACAACCTGGTGTGCATATCTGCCTCGACGCTGAGGCTGTGCGGAACCCGCACTGGGAAAAGTTCTTCGTAGCGAGTACGACCTCCAGATGCTGCGATCGACGCAGAATTGTCGCTGAACCAGAAGCGCCAGTTTCGTGCCAGGCGGGTCCGCATAGAGCCACTCTTCCCTGAAATGCTCGACCCAAAGAGCGCTCTCCTTTGATAGATACTTACGGCATAGGTCGCCAAGCGGTGATGGCAAGCGCACCAAGAACTCTGCACTCACAATGGACATAACCAGCACGCATGCGGCCGCCAACCGGGTATCTGTCTCTGCCAATTCGCGCACCCTTTGCCATAACTCACTGTTATCTTGCTCTCGGCTAAGAAGCACGGCGATCTCATGGGTTAACAGGAGGCGAACCCAGGAATCGAGCAGATGC
>CAVXOO010000046.1:0-4300 GCA_963762945.1 uncultured Acidobacteriaceae bacterium
GATGTATTGCTATAGCTACGGCGGCGAGCGCATCGGACAAGGGCGCGAAAATACGCGCGGCTTCCTCAAGGAGAACAAGGAAGTCTTCGCCAAGATGGACGCCGAGCTGCGCAAGCGGCTGGGCATCGGCGTCGCCAAGGCCGAAGTGCCCGAGGTTCCTGCTGGCGGCGAGACGCAGGCCAAGGAAGCCGTGCGCGGGCGCAAGGGCTAGAACGCAAGTTAGAATCGGGAGGGGAAGTGCGGTCGTTGCGACTAACCGTACGCTGCTTTGCCGTGGTTGTGTTCATCGCTTATTGCGCCGCCTCTGCCGAAGCGCAATCGTCATGCGGTAATCCAGATTCAATTGCTGTGAGTATTAAGACGGCGCTCGACGAGCATCAAATGCCGCTGATTGTCTTATCGGCAAAAAACATCAGCAATCATTCTCTTACAGGCATAGGCGGTTTTTCGCTTCCTCGAATCCATATCGAGGGAGCTCACGGTGCACCCGGGAAGAGCACTTGGTATCACCAGAGCATTCTCGACTATGGATACCCTGGGCTCACAATTACATTGAACGTGAGCGACGGGAGGCGATATTCTCCTGGCGAAACCATCGTCAGGCAGTACGACCTGGAATCCCTGTATTACGTGGACACCGCCGGTGTCTACTCCGTGTACATGGAGGTTCATGATCCCGATGAGACCTGCGATCCAAACGCGAAGTGGTTGCGCACTAACACCGTGCAATTAGAGATCACGCCCGACCAGGTTAAGACGTGGGAGGCCAAGGCCGGTACACCGGCTGTCCGTGCAACCATCAGCATGCCGCAAGCAGTAATTTCACGTCAACAGGCTCCGATCATTCAGCTTGACTTCCAAAACGATCACTATACAAGTTACGACGGTGATGACTTTTTCCCGCACGTCGAGCGGGATTCGGTGGAACCAGCCAAGACGACCTATTATCGCGAACGCCTCCATGAGCCTGGTACCCGGCAATACGAGCTCTGGCAGGGTCCGAAACCGGATTTTCCTGAGACAAGCCGGAAGAGCGATTCAGTTGAGGCGCATCAATCGTCAACATGGGAGATCGACCTGCGGAATTTCTACAAGTTCGATACTCCAGGGAAATACTCCGTCTATGTGGATTTTCCAGACTTTTCTGGCAAAATGCTGCGCAGCAATACGGTCGAGTTCGAAATTGCCGCGCCACATTAGGCAAGGACGGACCTGAATTACGAAGTTTGAGAAGTCTCAGGGGGATGGGAATGAAAGCGTTTTCGCGCCGTGACATGCTCAAAGGCGGTTTGCTGGCGCCGGCGATTGCCGCTGCGGCTCATGGCTTGAGCCCTGTACAAACCGCAATCGAATACACCCAAGAGAGCTCCGGCCCGCTTCCAGTCCACGTAACGCCCCCGATCCAAGGATCGCCTTCGGCCCAGGGATCGCTCCCCGGCCAGGGAGCGCTCTCCGCGGATAATCCGGATGCGGTGCAGGGACTGTCGGCGGTAAATGCCTATCGCCAGCGATTGCTGCTCGATTTCGGATGGCGATTCCATCTGGGCGACGCGTGCGATGCGGCCAAGGACTTCGGCTTGGGCAGCGGAAGCCAAGGCAATTTTCAAAAGACGGGTGGGTTTCTCGCGCCGAGTCTGTTCGGCTTCGACGACGGCGACTGGAAGCCGGTCGATCTGCCGCACGATTGGGCCATCGAGCTGCCCTTCACGAACGATCCTGCGCTTGAGGGCAAGGGTTTCTATCCTCTGGGCCGCAATTACCCTGCGACCAGCATTGGCTGGTACCGGCTTGCGTTCGAGTTGCCGGCCGGGGACAGGGGCAAGCGCATCTCTCTGGAATTCGATGGCGCCTATCGCGAGACCATTGTGGCGCTGAACGGTTTCTACATCGGCCGGCACACGGGCGGCTACGATCCCTTCCGTTTCGACGTGACCGATTTCCTGAATTACGGGGGAAGAAATGTTCTGGTGGTGCGCGTGGACGCCACCGAGAGCGACGGCTGGTTCTACGAAGGCGCGGGCATCTACCGGCACGTGTGGCTGGTGAAGACGAACCCCGTGCACGTGAAGCCGTGGGGAACTTTCGTGGGCTCAGAGATCAAGGCGGGCGTGGCTGCGCTCTCGATTCGCACGGAAGTGAGGAACGAAGGACAGATGGCGGCAGACGTTCGCGTGGTTTCGACGATTGTCGACCCGGTGCAACGTCCGGCGGGAAAAACGGTGACGGTTACGACGGCCATTCCCGTCGGAGGCGAGCAAACTTTCGAGCAAAAGATAACGGTGACGAAGCCGCAGCTCTGGTCGCTCGAAGACCGGAACCTTTATACGCTGGTGACGGAGGTGCGCGCGGGCGGCGAGGTAGTGGATCGCTACGAGACGCTTTTTGGGATTCGCACCATCAAGTTCGACGCGCAGAAAGGGCTTTTGCTCAACGGCGATGCGGTGAAGGTGAAGGGCACCTGCAATCACCAGGATCATGCGGGCCTGGGCGCGGCGCTGCCGGACGCGGTGCATTACTACCGCGTGCGCAGGCTGAAGGAGATGGGCTCGAATGCTTTGAGGACTTCGCACAATCCGCCGACGCCGGCGCTGCTCGACGCCTGCGACGATCTCGGCATGCTGGTGCTGGACGAGACGCGCATGATGTCGTCGAATGCAGAGGGTCTGAGCCAGTTTGAGAATCTGGTGCGGCGCGATCGCAACCGACCCAGCGTATTTATGTGGTCGATGGGCAACGAAGAAGCGACGGCCAACACGGAGAGGGGCAGGCAGATACTGACGGCGATGAAGGCGGTGGCCACGCGGCTGGATGGGACGCGCCCGGTAACCATTGCGCCGACGGGGGCGATCGGCACCGGCGGCCTGGCGGTGTGCGATGTGATCGGCTACAACTACGCGGACCCTGGCGCGGAAGACTATCACGATTCGCACCCCGGCAAGCCAGTGATCGGCACCGAAACGGTGAGCGCCGTGGGCACGCGCGGCATCTACGCGACCGATTACGACAAGGGGCACGTGGCCGCCTACGACCCATTCACGACGACAGGACGCGCATCGGCGGAGGGATGGTGGAGATTTGCGAATGCGCGGCCGTGGCTGGCCGGCGGCTTTGTGTGGACCGGCTTCGACTATCGCGGTGAGCCCTCGCCGAACGGCTGGCCGAACATCAGTTCGCAATACGGCATCATGGACATCTGCGGATTCGCGAAGGACTCCTATTACTACTACAAATCGTGGTGGAGCGAGAATCCCCTGCTGCATCTGTTTCCGCACTGGAACTGGGCGGGGATGGAAGGCAAAGAGATTCCTGTTTGGGTGCACTCGAACGCCGATCAGGTTGAGCTCTTCCTGAACGGCAAAAGCCTGGGCGCGAAATCGATGAACAAGGACTCGCACGTTGCCTGGAACGTGGCCTACGCACCCGGAGTTCTGGAAGCGCGCGGCTACAAGGCGGGCGAAGTGACGATGACGGACCAGCGCGAAACCACGAGCGAGCCGAAGGCGCTCGCCATCTACGCGGATCGAGCGGAGATCGCCGCCGATGGCGAAGACGTGGCTATGTTCACGGTGGAAGTTCGCGATGCGCGCGGCCGCCTGGTGCCTGTCTCCGACAATCTGGTTACGTTCAAGGTGACGGGCGGGGCAAGGATCATTGGCGTGGGCAACGGCGATCCGACCGATCAGGATTCCGGCAAGGGGCCGTCGCTGAAGGTGTTCGGCGGCCTTGCGATGGCGATCGTCCAGTCTGCGAGAGCGGCAGGAGGCATTGCGGTTGAGGCTACATCGCCGGGTCTCGTGCCGGCGCGGGCGACCATCTGGGGGGGCGCGGTTACACCGCGTCCGCAGGTAGCAGCGTGGGAACGGGAAGTGCCGCGAGGAGCGGGAATCACCGGGCTATGGAGACCGGAGCAGGACGGAGCAGCGTTGCTCTTTGTGCTGGTTCAGGACCGAAGCATGCTGACGGGAAGCGTAGAAGGCCTGGGAGGGAACTGGGCCGGCGGCGACGACGCACCTGCTCCGATTCGAGACGGTCTTGTCAACGGAGTAATCGTCAGCTTCACTGCCGGGAACAGCGGATTTTCCGGCCGCATCAATGGCGATGTGATCGAACTGGTGCGCAATCGGAGTGCGAACACACACGCGCCACGGGTTGCCTATCAAGCATCGCGCCCGGTGATCGGTCCTGCGCCCGACGGGTCCGATCCATCGCAAGACCCGCTTTCTCTTTCGCCGCAACCGGAGTCGGTCGTTCTGCATCGGGTTGCGCGGTAGCGGCAGAGCGAAACGCCTGCGCTGCTAGA
>CAVXOO010000047.1:0-5186 GCA_963762945.1 uncultured Acidobacteriaceae bacterium
GTGGATCGTTTCGATACAGTGTGCGAACACCTGCTGGTCGAAGAAAAAGCCACCCGGCGCGTGGTGGGAACCTACCGCATGCAATCCGGCGAGACCGCGGCGCGGCATCTTGGCTACTACTCCGAACAGGAGTTTTGCCTCAAGCCGTATGAGCCGCTGCGCGCGGGAATTCTGGAGCTGGGCCGGGCCTCGATCGATCGTGAGCACCGCACTCCCGAGGTGCTGATGTTGTTATGGAGGGGCATCGCGCAGTATGCTACCGATATGGGGCTTCGTTATTTGCTCGGTTGCTCTTCCTTGAACTCCAATGACCCGGCGGAGGGTTGGCGGATGTATCGCCAGCTTGAAAACTTCCGGGTTCCCAGCGAGTTTGAGACGGAGCCGACCGCAGCCTATCGATGCCTCCCGGAGCCGCAGGATGCCGACGCACAGCCGTTGCCCTGCAAGACCGATCGATCCGATACTTGCGCAACGCCTGCAACTCAGGGCAAGGTTCCCAAACTGTTGAAACGTATCTCGCCATTGGCGCGCGCATTGCCGCGCCCCCGGCCTGGGACCGCGAGTTTCGCACCATCGATTTTCTGACCCTCCTCGATTTGAAATTGCTTTCGGCTGCCGCGCGCAACCGCTTCCTTACTCCGCTGACCTCTTGATCTTCCGGCGGGTCCGGCGTGCTGTGACGCTGGCCTTGGTTCTTACGCTTTGCATCGTGCGTTACTGGCTCAGGCGCATCCACGGACCGCTCACGCTCGAGCAGCGCGCGGAATGGTTGCAGGACGCGGCGCGCATGATCCTCGGAGCCCTGGGCGTCGGTTCCCAGGTCGAGGGAGAGCCGCCGTCGCGCGGGCTCGTGGTGGCCAACCACCTCAGCTATCTCGACGTCATTATCATCAGCGCGGCCATGCCCTGCTTCTTCGTGGCCAAGATGGAGATCGACGGCTGGCCGTACTTCGGCAAGGCGGCGCGCACCGGTGGCACGATCTTCGTGGACCGCTCCAGCCTCGAGAGCGCCATGTCTGTCGCCGAGCAGATTTCCGAGCGATTGAAGCTGCGGGTTCCGGTGCTGCTCTTTCCCGAGGGCACCAGCACCGACGGGGCTGAGATATTGCGTTTCCATTCGCGGCTTATCGATCCGGCAACCACGGCAGGCGCGCCCATCACCACGGCTGCGCTGCGTTATCTGATTGAGGACGGCACGGAAGAGCGCGAGCTCTGCTGGTACGGCGACGAGTCGTTCGCGACGCACCTCTGGAAGGTGCTGGGCGTGACTGGCTTCTCCGCCGAGCTTCATTTTGGCGAGCCGAAGATCTATTCCGACCGGCGCGTGGCCGCCGACCAGACCCATGCGGAGATCACCGCCTGGCGCGAGCAAACCGCGCCGCAAGCAGACGCCGAATTAATCGCGCAATAGGCCGCAGCAAACCCTCGAGTGCATGAAATTATTTCTGTGGCGGGCTCAGGCGCTGCGGTCATTGCGGCTTTCTTCTCATGACGCAAAGGCGCGCGGGCTGGAACGGCAGAATGGAAACGCCGTCAGCCGCGACTCCCGCCGCGGCGCACAATCTCTCCCAATCTTCACGGACGAAGGCGCGTGCGATGGACACTGGGCCGTCGTGTTGCACAAAAGGATGCAGGCCGGCCAGGTTCGAGAAGAGCCGAAGCAGGTGGTAGGGAATGGCCGCGCGCGAGAGATCGTTGACGAACCAGCCAAGCCCGGCGTGAACTTCCATCCATTCAAGAAAGCGAATCAGCTCCGGCTCGGCAAGATGATGTGTGAAGAGCGAGCTGACCACGAGATCGATCGGCCGATCGGGCGCGTAACGGAAAATGTCGGCGGCAACCCAGCGAATGGTGCTTTCAGGAGGGCTGGCCTCAGCGGCGATGGCAACGGCATCGGGATTCATGTCGAGGCCGGTCAATTCGAGGACGACGCCGCGCTTGAGAGCCCAGCGCTCGATGCGCCGCAATCCGTCGCCGTAGCCGCAGCCGATGTCGAGAATGTGAATGGGCCGCGTGGTGGCCGCGGGCACGACTGAATTGAGCCAGTAGAGTACCGGGCGATAGCCCAGGAACCAGCGATTGAGCCGCGCAAGATCGCGTAGGCAGCCGCGCAACTCCTCGCGCGTAGAGGGCCCATCCATGAGTTCGGTGAGCTGGGCGCGATGGCGAAAATCTGGCGTTTGATTCATGCGGGCAAGTGAGATTGCGAACCGGAATGCGCTTGTTCTTCTGATCCGGAGCTGTTAAATCGCATGGAACATCATGGTTTCGGCGGTTACGCCGGGTCCGAAGGACATGGCGCAGCCCAGTTGCCCGGAGCGAGCGCGGCGCATCATGCGTTCGAGAACAAACATCACGGTTGCCGAAGACATGTTGCCGTAGTTGGCGAGAATATTGCGCGAATCGCCGAGCGCTTCCGGAGGCAGCGCGAGGCCCTGCTCGGCGGCGTCGAGAATGGTGCGGCCTCCGGGATGAACCGCCCAGAGATCGATCGACTTGAGATCCGCGCCGCGCGTAATCTGGCTGCCGGTCGCCGCAAGGCCGCGGCGCAATTCGCCGGGAACCTGGCCGGAAAGTATCATGTCGAAACCCTGTTGGCCGATGCGCCAGGTGATGAGTTCATGAGTGTCTGGGAGCCGCACCGCGAGAAAACTGTCGATGGCAAATCCGATTGGCTCCGCGCTCACCAGATAGGCCGCGCAGCCATCGGCGAAGACGGTGAAGGCCAGCAACTGTTCGAGATCCTGCGTCTCCTGCATGTGGAGCGAGCAGAGTTCGAGGCTAAGAAGCAGAACCTTGGCGTCGGGCTGAGAGCGGACGATGTGCCGCGCCGACTTCAGCGCGTTGATGGCCGCGAAGCAGCCCATGAATCCGATCAGGGTGCGCTCGACCGAGGGGTTGAGCTGGAGGTGATCGACGGCTTCGTAGTCGAGCCCCGGCGCGTAAAGCCCGGTGCACGTGGTCACGATGACGTGGGTGATAGCCTGGCGCTCGGCGTCGGAGAGAGCGAGTTTGTCGAGAGCCTCGCGCGCCAAGAGCGGCGCAAACTGCTCAAAAGCCTTCATGCGCGGAGCGGTCGCGGGGAAACTACCGCGCACGTAGAACTCGTTCAAGTCGCGCACCGTACCATCCTCGGTAATCACGGGCTTCAGGAAGGTGTAGCGGTGATCGATAGCCGCACCGCGCGCCATGCGCCGGAAAAGATTTCTTGGCCGGCCTTCGGGCAGCGACTCCTCCACGAAGGCAATGAAGGCCTGATGCATGTCGTGCGGAGGCGCGGCCGTGGCGATGCGATTGAGATAGGCAGTCGTCATAGTTTCGGTTTCAGAAGGAGAAAATAGCTGTGGGTCTCAAAAAATATTCAGGCCCTGTGTCAACAGGATAGCTCGCTGATGCGGGCGGAGTTGTAACCGGCTCGTCACCAGTTTGCAATCCATGAGCGCGAAAGAGTCGAAACAGAACCGATCGAGAAGCGTGACGGCCCGTCGATAGAATGACTCCCGATTGCTTTAGACGGCGATTCGAGCCGCAGGTTAAAAGCGAAACAGATACGACGCCTTGATAAAGATCTGGCGGCCGTCGTTGAGCAGGGGGCCGGCGCGCGGCGGAGTGGTATTGTTCGGGTCGCAGGCGCCGCCGGACAGGCGATTGCAAAGGCTGCGGTCAAGATTTTGCAAGTCGTCGCTGTAGCCGATGTAGACTGCGGTGCCGGGATGCGGCAGCCAGGTGAGAAGCGCCTGCGAGGAGAACTCCTTCGAGCGCAGCAGCGAGGTCTCCACGGGATTGGCCAGTGTAGAGTCGTACTCCGCAACCACGCGCGCCGAAATCGAGCGGGTAAATTGGTAGTTCACCACGCTGCGCATGGTCTGCGCCTCGTAGACGAATGCGCCGCCCTTGACCGCGTGATCGCGATCGAGCAGGTAGGTGTTGTCGGCGGTCAACTGCCTCACCGGCTGCACCGTGAACAGCAGTTGCACGTCCTCCTGGTTGAGCAGGGAGGGAATCTGGCCGGTAGCGGGGTTATAGTTCACATTGCCGCTGCGGAAGGCCTGCAGGTTGAAATTGAATTGTGACCAGGGCGCACCGCGAAACACCAGCCCGCCGTAGTTCTCGGTAAAGTTTTTGTAATAGGTGAGTCCCGTGTAGTTGGCGGGGCTCACGGTGTCGGAGTTTTGCCCGGCGAGGGGCGCAATGACGAGATTGCGCGGCAAGAGCCAGAAGGGGTCGAAGGAGGAATAGTGAAAGACGCGGTCGCCCTGATGATTGAAGGCAACGTTCTGATTGGTTTCCAGACCGAAGCTCTGATAGAAGCGGTGTTTGGGATACCACTGATAGGTGGCGTGCGTCTGGTTGTTGCGGAAGTTGGTGGACTCAATAAAGCCCAGCTCGGTCTCAAAGCCGGTGCTGACGTCGAACAAAATTCTCCTGCATGTTGAAGGCGTGGCCGGAGCGCTGCAAGCTGAATGCGCTGGCCGGCCCGGCGCTATAAGTTGGCGGCGTGCCGCTATCCTCGTCGCCCATGGTGGAGCTTTCCACCATCTGTCCCCAAGCGGTCCAATGCTTATTGAATCGAGCCGTAAAGTCGATGCCGCCGATGCGGTTCCAGCCCTGCCCGAACTCTTCGTCGGTATAGATCGCGCCCACGCTCGATCCCTTGCCCAAGTCTTCCGAGACGCGGCCCACAGCGACGGTGGCGTGCTTTCCGTAGAGCGGATCGCCGGGGGCGAAGGCCTGGCCGGGCTGGCGATCGTCGGTGACAAACAGTCCGAGATTGGTGTGATCGATCTTTCCCGTCACGCGGATGCCGTACTCGGGATGCACGATGTTGCGCGTGTAGATCAGATTGATGGGCGTGACAAAGTAGTTGGCGTTCTCGAGGAAGAAGGGCCGCAGTTCGGGAAAATAGACAGGGAAGCGCTGGTCGACGGTGAATTGCGGCTGCTCGGATTCGATGTCGCTGAAGTCGGGGTTCAAGGTGGCGTCGATCACGATGCTGTCTTTGACAATCAGCTTGGCCTCGCCGCCCCCCGTGCCTTCAAGGTGACGCGAACTGAAGAAGGGGTTGGTGGGATCGATGTCGATCAGGTTGCGCTCGTTTTGCGCAAGGGTGTAGGGGTTCAACTGAAAGTTGCGCGAGCCGGTCACGCCCTCGATGCCGTTGAGAATTGCCTCCTGGCTCAGAGTGC
>CAVXOO010000048.1:0-4275 GCA_963762945.1 uncultured Acidobacteriaceae bacterium
CCGCCGAGCGTGCGGAATCCACGCCGCCCTGGGCGTGATGCACACCGGACCGCATCGCCTCCACGGCTTCGCGGGTTCCCGCCTGGATGGCGCGGACGGTTTCGTCGATCTCCTTGGTTGCCACTCCCGTGCGCTCGGCCAAACGGCGCACCTCGCCAGCCACCACCGCAAACCCGCGCCCGTGCTCTCCGGCGCGCGCCGCCTCAATGGAGGCGTTCAGTGCCAAAAGATTGGTCTGATCCGCGATGTCGTTAATCACGTGCACAATCTTGCCGATGGCGTCCGAGGACCGGCCCAACTCCTCGATCTTTGCCGATGTAGTCTGGTTGGCTTCCAATACTCCCTGAATAATCTCGACCGTCGCCCGCGTCGTCTGTCCTCCGGCGTGTGCGTTTTCCTCGGCCTTGCGGGCATCGGTGGCCGCGGTCTGCGTGGTCTCGCTGATCTCGTGCACTGCCGTCGAAATCTGGTTCATGGTGTTGGCGATGCGCGCTGCCTGCTCCTGCTGCTGACCGGCGTTGGCGGCCGTATCGCGAGCCGCGAGGGCAAGCTCAGAGGTGGCGCGATCCAGTTCGTGAGCGTGCTTGACCACGCTGCGCACGATCTGCTCGATGCGCTCGATGAAGACATTGAACCATGAGGCAACCTCGTCGATCTCGTCGTGCCCGCGCGTGACCGCGCGCTGCGTCAGGTCGCCCTCGCCTTCCGCGATGTCCTGCATGCGGCCGGCAAGAGCTTGCAGCGGCAGGACCACCTTGAACTGCACGATCCACCACGCGATGCCGCAGGCCGTCATGGCCAGAATGAAAAGGGCAATCCCGCCAATGCGCGTGCGCACCGAATAAGAGTCGACCGTATCGAGTTGCGTCTGAAAATTCGCGGCGATGGCCTTGTCGAAGGTGGCCATGCCTTCGCTGAGGGCCTTGTTCTCCTTGCCTAGAGCCCCCACCTGCGCCATCATCTCGTCGCTCGGCGCACCCGTATTGCCCACAATGGCCGCATACGTGTCGTGCTCGCGCGAGTGGAGCGATGCGAACTGGCTCGAAAACGCGGCGGCCTGCTGATCCAGCGCCGGAATCGGGGCCAAAAGCGACTTCACCTGATCGAGCGCGGCGCTGGCTGCCACAGCATCCGCCTCGGCGCCTTTCAGCGACGTCGTATCCTGCAGGACCACGGCATCGCCATAGTGCTTCTGCATGCGCTCGAAGGCCGTCTCCGCCTCCTGCATGCGCAAGGCCGCCGGAAACACGGAGGTCGATATCTGCGACATGTGCTTGTGCGTGGCAGACGACGACAGTTGCACCATGCCAAGAATCAGCAGGTAGCCGCCGGCCAGGAGCGCCAGCACACCGAGAATCCGCGTTTTGATCGAACTGTTCTTGAACATCGGTTCACCTGACGGTTGACGCCTTCGCGTCAAATTGAATTCTCTCAACCTGCATGCGGCGCGCCCACCCGGCAGGCGCGCCGCATTCAGAGCTTACTTCACGGTGAGAACTTTTACGCCATCGTGCGGCGAGTTCTTCGCGATGTAGCCGATGGCGCCCGCATTATGGGCCACGAAATCAACCACGGCGGAGTCCGAGTCCAAACTCTTCGGCATCGAGGCCTGCCCGGAAAACACCAGGCTGCGCCATCCGGCGCGGTAAGCGGTGTCGTTCTTGCCGATGTATGCCTGCAAGAACTCCTCGTGCGCGGAGCCGGCCTTGAGCAGGATGGGCACCACGTTGATCCCGCCCGGAAGCGTAGTCGCCGCGCCGGTAAATACGTCGCGAAGATCGTTCTTCGAGACCTCGCTGGCTTTCACTCCAGGGTTGACGATGACGATCACCTGCGCCTGGGCGCGGACGGCAAAGAGCGCCGCCAGGACTGTGAAGAAAACTGCAAAAGTGAGCTTTTTCATGGCTGGTTCTCCTTTCCGCCGCGTTAAAAGTCAAGGCCGGTTTTCAGAACCAGCCCCATGGTATTTGGCTGCAATCCCTGGGGATTCACCTGGGTATAGAAGCCATCGGGATACATCGGGTTATCGCCTGCGGCATTGCCGTTCATGAAGTGGCCTTCCACCTTCGCATACCAGTGCGTGTTCAGATCGACACGCCCGGTGATGACTTTGTCGTAGATATGCCGCGAGGGATCGCTCTCGCTGGAGGCTTCAAGCTGGCCCGGCACCGTGACGATCCAATTCTCGTCGAAATGAGAGTAGTAGCCGCCAAACTCGAACCACTTGTCCACCCGATAGGCGGCCGATGGGTACCAGCCGTGGGTTCCAATCAGCGCCAGGAACTGGCCGTTGAAGATGGTGAAGTCGCGCCAGAAGTACCGGTACTCACTATCGATGCGCAGGTTTCCGCGGGTGTACTGGCCGTAGTACTGCTTGGTGAACTGGCTATTTGATTGCTCCCAGTAGGGAACCATGACGTCGGGCCCGCCCAGAGCCACGGACGGGTTGAGCTGCCCGGTATTGCGGACGTGATTCTCCTCGTAGGAGAAGCCGCCGAACAGTCCCTTGACCGGCGTCTTCCAGCGCAGATCGCCCCCGTAGGTCAATCCCGAGGAGTGATCGATATAGATGCCGTGCATCTGCAGCAGGTACGGGTATCCGCCATGGATGCTCTGAAACTGGTCGCCCACGTAGCCGGTGTAAATGATTTTGCCGGCGCGTTTTTTGAGGGCAATGGTGCCGTACACGTCCCCGCCATCGTGCGCGAGAGAGGCGTCGCGCATGTCCGTGGGATATACCCCCTGCGGAAGCAGAACAAACGTATGCACGAATTCCAAATCCTGCGTGTCGTTATACAAGCCCAGAACGGTCTTCACCTTGCCGCCGCGGAAGGCAAGCCACGGCTTGAACTTGAAATCCAAAGTAGCCCAATCCAAACCCGGATGCCACCTGCCCAGCTGTCCCAGTTCGCGATCGTATATCTGCGCGCCAACCCGCAACTTGTCGGTGATCTGGGTGGTCGCATTGCCGCCGAAATCCGTAAATTGGCCGCTGCCGAAATGCGCCGTGTTCATCGTCAGCCAGTTATTGTCGTTAGTGTGAACGAAGCCCTGCGACGCGAATCCGTGCACCTGCACCGTGCGATCGAAAACTTTGAACTCCTGGCCCTGAACGGCCGCCGAAACTGCCAAGGCAAATATCGCCCCCAAACAAACCCTCACATGGTTTCGACTCATTGTCCCCCCCTCCTTCTACCCGCCGTTGCCTTACGCCAGGCTTCACTACCCTCGTTTCGAATTCCCGCGCCAACCGGTCGGATCGCCCATAGATAGACCGCAATCGTCCGCAACCCGCGGGTGCTTGGGCTAAGCCCCCTATCGGCCAGCCGGGAGAAAGAGTGAGTCGCGGGAGATAAGAAGGATGCGCTCTGACCCGCTGCCCGCGTGGGTGACACGCAACGCGGTTGTCTGGCGGTTTCAGTTTGGGAATTGCGTTTCTAAGAAAAGGAAAATCTTAGAAAATTTGCCATCTCCCTATCCGCGATGTTTCAATGGAGTCATTGAAACAGGGGTGCTCCGCGGTATTGCGGGGCTGAGAAATACCCTCGAACCCGATCCGGATAATACCGGCGTGGGAAGATTTCGAAGCCGAGCAGCAGTTCTTCCATCCATCGCAGCTCATGCTCCTTTGTTTCAGGCAAAACGAAGCAAAGGATGCCCATGTTTACCGCTGCTCTAATCGCTCGCGTTCGCAAGGCCCACCTCCTCACCCTCTTTAGCTGGCTCGCCGGAGCCTTTCTGTTGCCCTTCTGTCTTGGCCTCCCGTCGGCCGCGCAATCCGCGCCGCAAAGCTCCGCCCCAGCGCCACAAAAGCCGCAGTCCCCCGCTCCGGCGCAGCAAAAACCGGCGCCCGTCACCACCACCGTCGTGGTGCATGGCGAGACGGAAGACAACTATCTTCCCGAATCCGTCACCGTGGGCACGCTCGATGGTGCGCCGCTCATGGAAACTCCGCTTTCGGCCACCGTGATCACCCGCGACCTGCTCAGCGACCAGGTCTCGCGCCTGATTTCTGACGTTGTGAAGAACGACGCCTCGGTGGACGACGACTACGTGCCCGTGGGCTACTACGGCGTCTACGAGATTCGCGGTTTTCCCATCGATATCGCCACCGGGCTTGAAGTCAACGGCATGACCGTGGCCGGCGAGCAGGATGTGCCGCTCGAAAACAAACAGAGCGTGGAGTTCCTGAAGGGTATTGCAGGTTTAGAAAGCGGCGTGGCCAACGCCGGCGGGCTTATCGACTATGTAACCAAGCGGCCGGCTGACATTGGA
>CAVXOO010000049.1:0-6722 GCA_963762945.1 uncultured Acidobacteriaceae bacterium
TCAGCGGCGCAGGCAGTTCCAACCTGGCGTGCACGAGCGCATGAACGATGGCCAGCATGCCTACCACGCCTGCCGCGTTGTCGCACGCCCCCGGAGCCTCCAGGCGATCGTCTACGAGCACAGGATGGAGCGGCGTGTCGGCGGGGAAAACAGTATCGAGGTGCGCCGAAAGCAGAACCACCGGCCCGGTGCTCTCCGCGGGCAGATTGGTCGCGGGTAGAACTCCGAGCACATTGCCCGCCGCGTCGGTTTCGATCGCGCTCACACCTGCCTCGAGAAAGCGCGCAGCCAGCCAGCGCGCCCGCTCCTGCTCGCCGTTCAGTGGCGCGGGAATACCCACCAGATCGGCCTGCCAATCCAAAATGGTTTTGGGATTTGCGTGCAGCCAGGAAAAAGCCGCATGAACCGGCCGTTGCGCGGCCAATGCGGTCACGCGCGAAAATGCCGAGGTTGGGGAGAGAACCGGCATGGCGTTGCATCCAGAGTAGCAGCAACGCTTATCGAAACGGGAGGGCATGCAACTGGCGAATCAGGAAATCAGTCGCCGCGCCAAAAGGGACTGCATATCGCGCCGTCCGTCAGCGATGACAGCAATAAAGATCGCCTGCCCGCGAACTTTGTAGAGAATGCGGTAAGGCTTAAAGAACACCTGCCGATAATCACGCTGCCCAAGAGCCAGCAATTCAGGAGGGTATGTGCCTCGCGCAGGCGCCCCCGCAAGCGACAAAGCCGCTTCGATAATCTTCCTCGCTACGTAGTCCGCGTTCGCGCGCGAATCGTTTCGGACAATGTAGTCGTGGATGCTCCGGAGATCCTTTCGCGCGCCGGGCGTGAACTTGACGGCAAAGGTCATCGCGCTCGCTTGGCCTTCATGCCATATTCAGCCATGATCTCTTCCACGGAGATCGTCTCGCCAGCCTCGATTTCCTTGTCGGCAATCGCCAGTACCTTCAAGAGCGCCAAGGTCTCCTGCGTCTGCTCGTAGCTCGCCACATCCATCAGCACCGCGCGCGCCTCGCCGTTTTGCGTGATGATAATCGGCTCGCGCTCCTCTGTAATGCGGTCGAGAAGCTCGGCGGCGTTGGCCTTCACGTAGCTGATGGGTTTGATCTGCGTGGAGTAGCGCATGGGCACCTCATAAAACTTGCTCAGATTCAATATAGTTCTTTATCGGCTCGAATGAAAGCTAAATATAGTCTGAATTAAGACTTTATTCAGTCCGTTAAAGAGCCTGTGGCCCGTACTCTACCGAATGCAGAAACAAACCTCGCGCCGGCGCCGTGGGCCCTGCCGCGGATCGATTGCGCGCCTCGAGAATGCGCGGAATCTCCTCGAGCGCCAGTTGTCCGCGGCCCACATCGATCATGGTTCCAACCAGATTGCGCACCATGTGGTGCAGGAAACCGTTGCCGCGCACACGGTACACAAGAAGTGCGCCCTCATCGGTCGTTTGCGCTTCCCACGCCGAGGAGTAGATGGTGCGCACCGTGGACATCGCAGCAATGCGGAGCGCCGCTTCGTCCTCATTTTCTTCGCTTCGGGCGCTGCGCTCGCGCTCGCCGAGGTCCGGGTCGCTGGCGGCAAAGCTGCGGAAATCGTGTTCGCCTTCGAAGCTCCGCGCACATGCCTGGAGTTTGTCGAAGTCGAGCGCCCACGGGCAGGCATACACGTAGCGGGAGAGAAACGGCGGACAATTGCCCCCACGGAAAATACAGTATTCGTAAGTTTTGGCAACCGCCGAATGCCGCGCATGAAAGGTGCTTCGCACGGTTTTGGTTTCGGAGATGCGAATAGACGGGGGGAGGGTCCGATTGAGCGCGCGATGCAGGTTTTCCGCCGGAATAGGAGCGCGCAACGCGAAGCTGGCCACCTGGGCCAGGGCGTGGACACCGGCGTCGGTGCGGCCGGAGCCTTGGGGGAGCGGCGATTCGCCGGTAATGCGGCCCAAAGCCGCTTGCAGTTCCCCCTGGATGGTCGCGAAACCCGGCTGCACCTGCCAGCCCTGGAAGTCGGTGCCGTCGTATGCCAGGGTCAGCTTCCAAGTCTGGAGTGCCGAATCGGTTTGGCCGGCGTCAGTCATAGAGGTCGCTGGATCAAGAGTATCCGATGCCATTCATCCGGCTCCTCCTGGCGAGCATCGCCGACCAAAATCGAGTTTCGGCGGAGTCTGAGTGGGCAGGGGTTGCCAGAAAAGGCGAAGTGAGGTATTTTACTAACCAGTTAGTTAATTTGCCTGCAGAGAGCCTGCCCCGAGGTGATTCCTCGCGTTGTTGCGTGATTCGACGATGCTTCGAGAGCAGGTTTGATTGCGATTTATACAGATGCCTGGAACGATCGGGGGGCGGATTTCGTAATCTTGGATGTGTAGTGCAGTTCCACTCAACGGGCGATAATCGTCAAGAGAAACCGAA
Organism: uncultured Acidobacteriaceae bacterium; assembly: GCA_963762945.1. Classification (GTDB taxonomy): domain Bacteria; phylum Acidobacteriota; class Terriglobia; order Terriglobales; family Acidobacteriaceae; genus Telmatobacter. The sequence goes on from CAVXOO010000049.1 coordinate 2,412, forward strand.
ACCTGCATCCGGGGCGGTTTCCTTCGGCATTTTCGGAAATCGTAGTCCTTGCAAGGTTCGCGGAAGGTCGTCGCTCCTTTGGGTCGCGCCGACTTGGCTTTTTGCTTTTGGTTTATGGCATTTTCCGAAAATGCTATAGCCATCTTGAAGCGCAACCGGGGAAACCGCTCAGTGGGTGGGTGGCGTGCCACAAATTTTAGGGAGAAAAATCATGCATTTTTTGAGGACTGGTGGATTGGACGGCAACCGTGCAACCGACTGTACCGAACACAGAGGAACCAGCCTAAGCCGGAAAGCCCGAGGCTCCGCCCAAGGGCGATTGCGCGCGGTTGCCGCGATTCTTCTGACGCTGGCGGCGACCATGCCCTCCGGCTACGCGCAGCAGGCCGGCACAGCCCAGGCGCAGCCCGATAAGGCCGCCTCCATTCTTCCGGTAGCGCCAACGCCGATTCCGACGCAGCCGATACCGTTGCGCACCTCCGGCCGCGATTACTCAAGGGCCTTTGGAACCTGGCTTGGAAATCCGATCAATATCTACCGGCCCACCACCATCTCCAAGGCAAACTTCGGAAACTCCGTGCGCCTCGCCGACCTCGTCAAGGACGGCAAGATTTATCTCAGCCTCTCCGATGCCATTGCACTCGCGATCGAGAACAATTACGACATCGCCATCGCCCGCTACAACCTGGATATTGCGGACACCGACGTTCTCCGTGCCCGGTCTGGCGCACCGAACTTATTTGGCGCGCCGTCGGGCCTGGTGACCAACACTCTCGGCGGATCTACCTCGACTCTTTCGACCGGCGGCGGGCCGGGCGGGACCACGGTTGGCTCCGGGGGGGCGGGATCGGGAAGCGCCGGCCTCACGTTGACCACATCGGGCGCGGGGCCTGCCCCGGAGAACCTCGATCCTACGATTACAGGTACCGTGCAACTGGATCGCAACCGCTCCCAGGAGACCAGCATCTTCAGCCCGGCGGCCGCTACCAACACCAACACTTATAACTTCACCTATAACCAGGGCTTCACTCCCGGAACTGCGCTGGCTCTCTCGTGGAACAACAGCCGCACCACCAGCAATAGTCCGCTCACCTCGTATCTGCCAAATTACAACTCCTCGTTTAAGGCAACCGTGACGCAACAACTCCTGCAGGGTGCGGGATTCTGGGTGAATAAGCGATTCATGTATCAGGCCGAGAACGACCGGCGCATTACCAATTCGTCGTTCCGCCAGCAGATTCTTTACACGGTCAACCAGGTGGAGAGCATTTACTGGGGGCTGGTGCAGGCTTATGAAGACGTGCAAGCCAAGCAGCGCGCACTCGAACAAAGCAACCAGCTACTCTCCGACAATCGCAAGCAGTTGGAAGTGGGCTCCATGGCGCCACTCGACGTGGTAAACGCCGAATCCAGCGTCGCCGCCGACCAGCAGGCGCTCATCAGCGCCCAGAGCGCTCTCAACTACCAGCAGCAGATCATCAAGCAGGCCATTACGCGCAACCTGAACGACCCCGCACTTTCTGCGGCGCCGGTGATTCCCACCGACCGCGTGAGCCTGGAGCCACTCTCCGAAGAGAGCCAGCCCGTGGAGGCGCTGGTGCAGGAGGCCTTCCAGCGGAGGCCGGAATTGGAACAGGCGGTGCTGACGCTGCGCAACGACGAGATCACGCTCAAAGGCGCGCGGAATGCGCTGCTGCCCGCGCTCGGTGTTTATGGGTACTACGGGGCGAACATAACCGGCGGCCCTATCAATACGAATTGCAACTTCTTCGGCCAACCCTGCTTCGCTCCCGGATATCAGAGCCTGGTGCCCGGAGGCTACGGCGGTGTACTCTCCGACATGATAAACAGCAGCGCGCCCGACAAGGGCGTAGGCTTCAATCTGACGATCAACCTACGCAACCGCGAGGCGCAGTCGGTGCAGGCGCGCTCGCTGATGGAGTACCGGCAGGCCGAGCTGCAACTGGAGCAAAGATACACGCAGATCCGCATGCAGGTGGTCAATTCGATGTACGCGCTCACCAACGATCGCGCGCAGGTGCGCTCGGCCGAGGCGGCGCGCGACTATGCGCAACAAAGTCTCGATGCCGAAGAGAAGAAGCTGCACCTGGGCGCATCCACCACCGCAAACGTCCTGCAATACCAGCGCAACCTGGCCACGGCAGAGTTTAATCTGATCTCTGCTCATGCTTCCTATGCCAAGCACCGCGCGGATCTCTACCAGATGCTGGCCTCGACGTTGCAGCACTACGGCATCAATTTGCCTGAGGCCGCGGCAGGAACAGTGACGGCTGAGCCGGTGATTTCAGGAGTCGAGCCAGCCAAGCCCGGCAACGAACCCGACATGACGCCGCCCGTAGCGCCGAATCAGCAGACCTTGCCGCCGGCGCAATAGCGCGCACTTCTCGCAACGAAAATGGCCCGGCATCAAGCCGGGCCATTGCATATGGAAGGATCTAAAAAGGGTACACAGGTGTTGCACTTTGCGCATCACCTGAGGTAGGGGATTGTATGGGCAGGATGAATCACCCGCGCAAGGACACTGACTACGAAACTGGGTTTTGGTGCGCTGGTGGCGTCGGCATTCTCAGAGAAGAGGTCTGGGTAGATCGGGACGAGCAGGTTGTTCGCTATAACCTTGCATTCCTGCTACCCCACGTGTTTTATCGCGATAATGGCAGAGTGCTCGAATTCGATAATGCCCATGGCGTGCATGAACGTCACTTTATGGGCACGGTGACAGAAGTTGAATTCGCGAGTTTCGCTCAAACCGCCAAGCGTTTCTATCGCGAGGTAGAGACGATCAGGAGAAGCTATGAAGGTGAAAGTATTCACTGACGGATTTGAAGGCCATGTACGGCGTTCTCTTGATTCGCAACCGCCGGCGAGAGATGAGAGAACACCTGGAGCCGGAAAAGGTCATTACCTTCGAAAATCCAATTATGATGGTCGCATGCTTTACGGCGCAGAGGCTGCGCCTGGTTGAGACGGCGCGGAAGAAGAAGCTGAGCATCTCTGCGCTTCAGAGGAACTGGGCCGCAACCGCGGAACAGTGACCCGCGACGTGAACCTGCTCAAAAAACTCGGCCTGATTCGCCTGCGCGAGCAGATCAATCCCGGACATGGTGTCGTGCAAATTGTCGAGCCGGTCGCCAAAAAGATCGAAATGCGGGCCGGTTCAGATAACGGCAACGGCTGGACTCGGGTCGCCAGACGGATGGCCGTCCCGCCGGGCACCAAAGACGCCATCATGACGGTGGGCCTGATGGGGGCGACCGGGACCCTCGACATCGACGGGCTGACCATCGATCTCGTCCCCGTGGGGGTGGGGAGACGACCAATCTGATCGTCAACGGCGACTTCGAGCTCGGCGACCCGACTCCCGCTTCGTGGGTCCTGGAGAAGGAGGCACACCGCGCCTTTCCCGGAAGAACTCCGCGTCCGCGCCTTGAGTTGAGCCGCGCCGGGTCGCGAGCCATGACCGGCGTGGCGGTCCGGGTTCACCAGTTCGAGGCGTTGGATATTTCGATGGGAGTCCGATGCTCGGGCGTTCGTGGGGCGGATGGAGCGACGGCCAGGGTTTTCTTCCTGGTTTCGTATAGAAATCAGTTAGCCGCGTTATTGCCCATTTTCATCATGCATTCGGGAAGATCGAAATCAGCCTCAGTTACGTTTGGTGGGATGGCGCCGCCCGCCTTGATCGTGTCAAATGATTCTCGAATCACATGCCCTGACGGCCGTATCGTGCCGCGTACTCCATTCCGGTTCAAACGGATCATGTCCTCGCTATACTCTTTGAGAACGTTGAGATTCGAAGCTTTCGGGTGGGGCGTCTTTAAAGCCACCAAACATATTCAACGGAGTCGCGAATACGGACCCGCCGCACGGTTACCCACTCAGCCGGAACCGGCATTTTTGCGGGGTTATACCAGAAGCATTCTTGGGCTAGGTGGAACCCGATCTCTTCGACCAGTGCAATGAGCAGCTTGAAGTGATAAATAGATCGTGTGGGCGTGCCCTGGTTGTAGCTGCCTCCGATGTTCAGCACGAAACTGCCGTGTTTTCCGTTAGAACGCGGAGAATCTCCTTAGCAAATGGTAGAAACCATTTCACGTACCCATCTTTGTGCTCGTTGCCGAAAAGTTTCTTAAAATGCAATGCATACGGCGGCGAGGTCACAACCAGATTGACGCTCGCGGACGGTAATGCCTTGAGCATCTCCAGCGAGTCGCCGAAATAGGCGGCTCCGAGCCGGGGAAACGAAATACGGCCTCTGGGCGGTCGCGCGAGCCGGATGATCGGTCGCGCGGC
>CAVXOO010000050.1:0-3314 GCA_963762945.1 uncultured Acidobacteriaceae bacterium
GACGCATTCCTTCCCCTATCAGGGCCGCTGGTTCGACTCGCAGGCCATCATGCTCCGTGAATCTGCGCAACGCTGGGTCGCCAAGCCCATCACCGGCGAGGTCACGCTCGAGTTGCGCCGCGGCAACGACTACTCGATTCTCTCGACCGAGTCGCCCAACCTCACCTTCCACCCCGAGCGCCTCAGCATGGAGAAGACTGAATCCACTTTCTCCCCGCGCGACCGCATCGGACAACTCACCATGCGCAACCTCGACATTACCGACACCAGGGAGAAGCTCCTCACCTACGCCAAGACCGGTCTGCTCTCGCTCAGCAAAGGCAGCGAGATGCCGCAGCTCAACAACGGCAAGGAGAAGAACTAGCATTCGGTACACTTAAATCGATGTCCACAGAACAACAATCCGGAAAGATGTGGTCGGGCCGCTTCCGCGAGCCGCTCGATGCCGAGTTCGAGGCGTGGCAGCGCTCGATCGTTTTCGATTGGCGACTGCTCGATCAGGAGATTCCAGCCAGCAAGGCGCACGCGTCTGCTCTACTAGCGGCAGGAATCCTATCCAAAAGTGAAACAACAGAGTTGCGGGAAGCGCTGGACGCGATCGGCGTCGAGTTCGCATCCGAAGCCGGCAAGGCCAAGGTGCGCGATCACTCCTCGGCCGAGGATATTCATCATTTCGTTGAACTCAAGCTGGCAGAGCGCATCGGACCTCTGGGACTGAAGCTGCACACCGGCCGCAGCCGCAACGAACAAATTGCAACGGACTTGCGCCTTTATGTTCGCGCGCAGATCGAGCTCGTCATCGACGGGCTCGCCGCGTGGGCGTTGTCGCTCGTCGAGCAAGCACGCAAAGCCGGCGACGCCGTGATGCCTAGCTATACGCACCTGCAACGCGCCGAACCGGTGCTCGTCGCGCACTGGCTGCTGGCCTACGTCGAGATGGCGTTGCGCGATGCGTCCCGTCTTGCCGAATGCGCCCGGCGCTTGAACCTTTGCCCTCTTGGATCGGGCGCGGTGGCCGGCGCTACGCTCGCCCTCGACCGCACAATTGCCGCGCGCGAGCTTGGATTCGCCACGCCCACCGTCAATTCCATCGACGCCACGAGCGATCGCGATTTCATTCTCGAGTATCTGCAGGCGCTCACCTTTGTCGGGTTGCACCTGAGCCGCTTTGCCGAAGAAATCACCCTCTTTGCCACCGCCGAATTCGGATTTGTGATTCTGCCCGAGGCTTTTTCCACGGGTTCAAGCGCCATGCCGCAGAAAAAGAATCCCGATCTCACGGAGTTGCTGCGCGCAAAAGTCGCCCGTCTCAACGGCGCTGCGCAAACCGTGGCAATGCAGCTCAAAGGCCTGCCTTTGGCCTACAATAAAGACATGCAGGAGACGCAGGAGCCGGCCTTTGCCGCCGATTTTGTGCCGCAAATGCTCAAGCTCGTTGCGCGTTTCACAGCGGCCCTCGAATTCAATCGCGAACGCATGAACCAGGCGGCGCAGACAGGCTATCTGAATGCCATGGCCGCGGCCACTTATCTCGTCCATAAGGGAGTTCCCTTTCGTCTCGCGCACGAGAAAATCGGGAACTCCGTTCGCTATGCTTTGGAGAAGGGCGTCGAATTGAACGAGCTGACGCTCGCGGAGCTCCGCCAATTTGGCCAGGAATTCGGCGAAGATTTCTACGCGGCCATCACGCTTGACGCGACGGTCGACTGCCACGACGTCATCGGCGGCACCGCGCGCGCTCGCGTGAAGCAGGCGCTCGATGCCGCATCCGAACGCATCGCCGCACTCGAAAAATCCAACGCACCGGAGGCCATTCATGCTGGTGCGTAAGGCCCTGCTGCACGATGCCTCCAACATCTACGATCTAGTGAATTCGCTCTCCGGCGACGGCACCCTCCTCAAACGTCCCTTCTCTGATATCTGCGAGAACATTCGCGACTTCACGGTCGCCGAGTCCGATGGCAACGTCTTTCTCGGCTGCGGCGCGCTCCACTTGTATGGTCCGCATCTCTGCGAGGTCCGCTCCATCGTGGTCAAGCCCGAAGCCAAGAGCAAAGGCGCGGGAGGAGCGATCCTGAAGGCTCTCATTGAAGAAGCCGAGGCGCACGGCGTTCAGTCCGTATGCCTTTTCACGCGCATTCCCGATTTCTTCTTCAAATACGGCTTCCGCACTGTGGAAGACAAATCGGAACTGCCCGATAAGATTTTCAAGGATTGCCAAAGCTGCCCGCGCCTGCACCGCTGCGACGAAGTCGCCATGGTGCGCGGCCGCATTCCGCGCATGTCCATCTTGGGGCCGCGCGAAGAAGCGCAGGAGTTGGTGCGAATTTCCGGATGATCGTCTGTTCCACGGCAAGCACCCGCTTGAGTCTTCCTGTGTCTTTCTGAGGAGCGCGCGCATGACGGCCAACCCGTCGCATCCCACTGTTGAGGCCATCGTTTGGGACGCCGACGGTGTTCTGTTCAATACCTTCGACGAGCGGGGGGGATTTCGATGGTCCAAAACTATCGCGGATGACCTCGGAGTCAACCCAAGAATCTTCAAGCATATCTTCTCCGCCGGATGGACTGAAGTCCTGCGTGGAACCCGTAACACGCGGACTCACATCGCGGATGCCCTCAAGGCCTCTGGATGCCACGTGCCTGCCGAGGACTACATCTCGTATTGGCTGGCGAAAGACTGCGATATCAACTGGGAAATCGCTGCGCACTTGCATCCCCGACATTCTTTTATCGGAACCAACCAGGATCCCCTCCGCGCCACCCTTATTGCGGAATTATTTTGCCCGCTCATCCGCGGTGTTTTTGCTTCAAGCTCCATCGGTTTTCTCAAGTGCGAAGAAGGCTTCTACCGTCATATCGAGAGCGCACTCGAACTCCCGCCGCATCAGCTCTGTCTGATCGACGATACTGCGGAAAATGTTGAAATTGCCCGGTCATTTGGTTGGAAAACGCACCACTTTTCGGATGCCGTACGACTCAATGCATTTCTCGCGGCACTCGAATTCTCTGCGCGCGGCTAGGTTCCAGTTGCCGCCACTCGTCCCATCAGCCTCGCCGCCGCGACAACCGCTTGGCCATAGCTCAACCCGCCGTCGCCGGGACTCACGCTGCGGTGCTGGAAAACTTGAAAGCCTTCTTCTTCAAGCCCTGTGCGCAGCAATCGCGCCAGGCGGCGATTATGCAGGCAGCCGCCGCTCATCGCTACAACGTTGATGCCTGTCTCGATGCGTGCATTCGCCGCCGCGTTGATGTAGCCTTCAGCAATTCCTGCGTGAAAGCGTGCAGAAATGCGTCCGGAGGGCACTGTGCCG
>CAVXOO010000051.1:0-4379 GCA_963762945.1 uncultured Acidobacteriaceae bacterium
TCTTGCCTGGGGGGGGGCCCGTTCAGTTACGTATTGCTCTCCCTATGCTGTGGCCAAGCTGGCGGGCGAGCACTATTTGAGCGCCTTCACCCGCGTCTACGGCATAGAGACCGTAACCCTGCGCTACTTCAACGTTTTCGGCCCGCACCAGGATCCGACCTCCCACTACTCCGGGGTGCTGGCGATCTTTTGCCGCAGGATGCTGGCCGGAGAGCAGCCCACCATCTACGGCGATGGCGAGCAGAGCCGCGACTTTACTTATATCGAGAATGTCGTCGCCGGAAATCTGCTTGCCGCCTCGGCGCCCGCTGAAAAAGTTTCGGGCCGCATGATGAACCTGGCCACGGGCTCGGCGATCACCCTCAACCAGACCTTCGAGCTTCTCTGCGGCTTGACCGGGTACCGCGGCAAACCGGCTTATGAGGAGTCGCGCGCGGGCGATATCCGCCACTCTCTGGCCGACATTCGCCTGGCGCGGGAACTGCTCGGCTATGCTCCTAAAGTCGATTTCGCCGAGGGTCTGGGCCGCACGGTCGAGTGGTATCGCACCCAGGAACGGAGTTAAGGGGCGGGTGGTGCAGGCGGAGATGGACCGGCGTCGAAAGGCGGCTGCGTTTTATCTGCAGCGGGCCGGAAACGCCAGTGGGATTGTCACAAAACCCTACGCTATCTGCGAATTCGCTCCCAACGGGAGCGCTCGCACCCTCGTTCCCAGGTTCCCTCGTTCCCCGTCTCTGTGACGAATGACATTGACGAATCGCCATTTATGGTCGAAACTGACAAGGTTTTTCCTCGGATTGGCTTTTCGTTCTGAACGTCAGGGCTATCCCTTTTGCCGCCGCAATAGGAGAGGCTCATGGCGGGCGTCGGCCGGGCAAGAAGTGGCTGACCATCACGCTTCAGGCCGTTACTCGGCTGGGGCCGGGCGAAAGCTTTGCTCTGCGTATGTGGATTGGAGCGAGGTTTTTGTCCGTTGCCTGATACTGTCTCTTTCCGGACTGCATTGCCCGACGATGCGACGCCGCCTATCGCGGACGATGCGCCCCGGCAGGGATCGACATCGTTGCGCGAGGCGTGGCATGCCCTGTGGCGCCGCCGCCGCTTTATTGCCGTCATTGAGGCGGCACTGCTCGCGGCGTGCATTCTCTATTGCCTGATTGTACCCAACAAGTACGAAGCCAGCGCCAGCGTGGAGCTGCGCACCGCGCCAGTTTCTTCGCTCAGCCTCGATGCGCAGGAGCCCTTCGCTTCGGCGTCGATTCTGACCGCACCGCTGGCGCTGGAAACTCTGGCCAGCGTGCTGCGCAGCGACCGGCTTGCCTGGCGTGTGATCACCGATCTCAAGCTTTACGAGCAGCCAGGCTTCAGCAGCCGCTTCGCCTCGCGCTTTCCAGGCTTCGATCCCTCGCAACCGTCTCCGGCCGCTGAGGAGTGGCTTCTCAAGCGCTTCGAAGGCAGCCTGCATGTGCAGACCGTGCCGCGTACCTTCCTGGTCGATGTGCGCTTTCGCTCGCGCGACGCCGCACTATCGGCTGCAGTCGTCAATGGACTTATCCATGCCTATCAGGAGCAGGAGACCGACGCCCAGGTTCAGGCCACGGCGCATGGCTCCGCCTGGCTCAACTCCCAACTCGCCGATCTGAAAGCCCGTGTCAACCGTGACGACAGGCATCTCGCCGATTACGAGGCGCAGCACGGCATTATGAGCACGCCGGGGGTGCAGGCCGACGGACAGCAAGGCGAAACCGAACACGCCTCGGCATTCCTCGAGATTGACGAGCTGAGCCGCCAGATGGTCGCCGTCAGCACCGATCGCATCCTCAGCGAAGCCGAGTATCGCGCCGCCTCCGAGGGCGACCCGGAGTTAGTGATTGCCGCCGATCCTCGCCTTCAGGCGCCAGGCGCCAACCTCGGCACCGTGCTGCTCGATCAGATTCACGCCCATCGCAGCGATCTGGAGCAGGAACAGGCCCAGCTCAGCGCCGAACACGGGCCCAGCTTTCCGCGCGTTGTCGAAATCGGCCGCCAGCTTGAGGATCTCGACCGGCAAAAGCAGGCCGAATACGCCAAACTCGTCGAACGCTTCCGCAGCAACTGGCAAACTTCTGTCGATCGCGAGCAGTTGGTGCGCAAAAGTCTCGAACAGGCCACCAGCGTGGGCATGAAGCTGAACGCGGCCGTCACGGAGTACGCCATGATGCGCAACGATGACAACGCCAGCCACAATCTCTATCTCCGCGTACTTGAAAAATCCGAAGAAGCAGGACTTGCAGCCGGAGTGCACAGTTCCAATATCTCGGTCGTTCGACCCCGCCCGCCAGCCGGGCAAGCCCGTCGCGCCCGATATGCCGCTTTACCTTGCCATCACTTTTTTTGTCGGTCTGTGGATTGCGGTGGCTGCCGCGCTCTTGCGCGAATCCCTGTTGCGTGAATCCCTTTCGCGCAAATCAAGCGGCCGTTTCGCCGGCGGCGTCAGTGTGGTGCTGCTGGCATTCGTTGCCGCCAGCGTCTGTCTCCACGCTCAGCCGCCCATGCCCAGCACCTCAGGGCTACCTAGTGGTGTGGTCAAAGTTCCGCAGGCTCCAAACAACCGGACCGCGCCCAATCCCAATCAAGCGCCCACGCCGTGGGACAACGCTGGCACGACCGGCCAGCAGACGCTCGGCGCCGCGCCAAATTCGCCATCCATGCCGGGGCCGATTACGCCAGGCGATCTACTTGACATCGGCGAATCCCACACGCCGGAATTTCACTCCTTCGTGCGTGTTTCTGCCGACGGCACGGTAACGCTGCCCATGATTGGCGCCATCAACCTCAGTGGCATGGACGAACCGGCTGCGGCGCACGCCATTGAAGCAGCGCTCGCAGCCAAAGGCATGTTGCTGCATCCCCTGGTCTCGGTGCTGGTGACGGCCTTCGTGGGCCAGGACGTGAGCGTACTCGGCGAAGTGGCCCGGCCCGGCGTCTATCCGTACACTTACCACCATCGCTTGCTCGACCTGATCTCCGCCGCCCAGGGGCTCTCCCCTAACGCCGGCCGCCTCGTGAATATCTTTCATGCCAGCGATCCCAAAACTCCGCACGCCGTGATTCTCGATCCCAGCGGCACCGACACCTCATCGGATCACAACCCCGAGCTTATCCCCGGAGACACCGTGCAGGTGAGCCGTGCCGGGCTCGTCTATGTGGTCGGCGACGTGATCCGCCCCGGCGGTTTTCCCGTCGATCCGGTGCAGGGATTGACCATCGTGCAGGCGCTCTCGCTGGCCTGGGGGCCTTCAGAAAATGCCGCCATCGGCAAGGCTATCCTGATTCGCGAGCAAAAAGGCGGCCGCACCATGGTCACCCTCAATCTGAAGCGCATGTTGCATGGCCAGGACCCCGACCAGCCAGTTCTCGACCGCGACATTCTCTACGTGCCGGATTCCTTCGCCAAAAACTTTGCCAACCGCACGCTGGATTCCATCGTGCAATCCGCAATCGGCGTCACCATCTACTCCGCGCTGGTTTATTCGCAAAGATATTAGGAGATCCTGACCATGCGACCGATTGCCTGGGTTCTCCTCCTCCTTTTCGCTTTCGCAATTCCCTGGGAGTTCTCGCTTGACCTGGGCGAGCCCTTTGGTAACGTGGCGCGCATCTCCGGCGTTCTTCTCTTGTTTGCGGCCGTACCGGCCATCTTTCAATCCGGTCGCATGCGCCGGCCCTGCGCCTTCTCCTGGATCGTCCTCGCGCTCTATCTCTGGTGCTCTGTCACCTGGTTCTGGACCATCGATCCCGTGGCCACATTCGAGAAGCTGCGCGCCTACTTCCAGGAGATGATGATTGTCTGGCTGGTATGGGAGTTCGCCGATACCCCGACCGACCTGCGTGCGCTTTTGCGCGCCACCGTGGCCGGCTCGTGGGTCCTGGCTTTGCTCACTCTGGCCGCCTTCCGTTCGCCCGAGGCGATCGCCGCCGGCCAGATCCGCTTTGCCGCCTACGGCCAGGACCCCAACGACGTGGCCCGTTTCCTCGATCTCGGTTTTCCCCTGGCCGCTCTTCTGGTGCGCGCGGAACACCGCTGGCCGCTGCGTCTGCTGGCCTGGGGCTTTATGCCGCTGGGCATTGTCGCCGTCTTGCTTACGGCCTCGCGCAGCGGTTTTCTCGCTGCCCTCCTGGCTCTCGCCGGTTGCGTCGTGATTCTCGCCCATGGTCGCAGCCGGCGCGTTGGGGCCGTCTCTGCCTTGGCCCTCCCGGCTTTTCTCGCGGCGCTTTGGCTCGTTGTGCCCGCGCAGACCATCACCCGTCTTGCCACCATCCCCCAGCAACTGCAAGGCGGAGACTTGAACCAGCGCGTCAATATCTGGGCGGCCGGCTGGCGCGCCTTCGCCGATCAG
>CAVXOO010000052.1:0-7568 GCA_963762945.1 uncultured Acidobacteriaceae bacterium
ACCCAAGTCCCGATAGCGCATAAGTATAGTCATCCGCTTTCCACAGCATTCGTCTTCACTCGTGTATCGCGTGGACCATCTCATCCAGCGCCATCTTGTGCGCAGCGCAGGCGATCAGGCCGTGGCTGTCACCAGGGGAAATTTCATGAGGGTCAGCCTGGCGCCTGCGGCAACCGCACGCATAACTATGCAATCCGTCTAATGGAATCGCCGCGGAAATCGATAAGTATTCCGCCATCCATCGAGAGAGCCCGATTGCTCAGACACTGCGAGTCAATAACTCTAAAGTGAAGTTACCTAGTGCGCCTCAGTGCGCGGAAAGTATTTGACGCTGCGCATGGGTAGAAAAAGGTGAAATAAGTAAAAAAACTCATGACATTAGTGGCGTTATTCAGTCTCGGCGCAGCAAGTACTGCCTGGGCGGAAACTCGCGAAGATGTGCAGAATCGGCTAGAAAATGCAACGCTGGTGTTGCACCAGATCATGTCCGCGCCGGATAAAGGCATTCCGGAAGAAGTACTGGAGCATGCACGATGCATCGCCATCGTTCCCCACATGATCAAGGCCGGTTTTGTGTTTGGTGGCGAGAACGGAAAGGGTGTAGTTACCTGCCGGACCGCAAGCGGATGGGGCGCGCCTGCGTTCTTTGCCATCACCGGCGGAAGCTGGGGATTGCAGATCGGCGTCGAAGGTGTGGACCTGGTCATGATCTTCCAGGGCGACAAAGGAATGCAGCGCCTGGAAGATGCCAAGTTCCAGCTTGGAGCTGACGCCTCCGCGGCAGCCGGGCCGGTGGGGCGCCATGCCACTGCCGATACCGACTGGAAGCTCAATACCGAGCTCTCTGACTTACTCGCGCGCCAAAGGTGCATTCGCCGGACTTACTCTGACTGGCGCCGACATTCGCCGGGACGACGATTCGATGAATGCTTTCTACGGGAATGACGTTTCCACACATCGCGTTCTGCGCGGCGAAGTGGCGACGCCTGAATCGGCCAACCGATTTCTCGAAGCAGTTAGAGACGCGAGAGCGCAGGCCATTGCTTCGAATTAACAAGCGTTTGTGAATGCGTTGCGTGTGCCTGAGCCGGACTTCCCCGCTCAGGCGTACGTCACGCGGAGAGGTGTCGTATATGCTTTGGACAATTTTTGTCGTCATTTTGGTTTTGTGGCTTCTGGGCTTCAGCTTTCACATTGCCGGCAGCCTGATCCACCTTCTGCTGGTGGTCGCGTTGATTATCTTGGTCATCAATTTGGTCTCCGGACGCCGCAGCATTCTGTAATCCGATGTGCGCTTCGGCATAGTTAGGGGGCCCTTGCGCCCAAAACGGTCTTACGTCTGAAGATTCGATCCTTCACGAGAACATGGTCCCTTTTATATAGTTCCTCGACGGCCTGGCAGGAGACTATCATTGAGGCAGGTGCCGAGTCGCAGCCCCGCTCAACTGCGTTGCGCTGGAGCCAACCGCAGCCCTTCTGCGGATTCGTCTGCGCGGCGCACCTCTTTCTGGAAAGGCGACCGATGAACGCCCTGCTGATCTACCCTGAGTTCCCGGAAACTTTCTGGAGTTTTAAGCACGCGCTCAAGTTCCTGGGCAAGCGGGCGGCGCAGCCTCCACTCGGCCTGATGACGGTGGCGGCGCTGCTGCCGCGCGCCTGGAAGAAGCGGCTGATAGACACGAATGTGGAAACCTTGCGCGACCGCGACCTGGCCTGGGCGGACGTGGCGATGTTGAGCGGGATGCACATCCAAAGCGAGTCTCTGCTCGCCATTGTGGAGCGTTGCAGGGCGCGCGGGCTGCGCACCGTGGTGGGTGGGCCCATTGCCAGCAGCGTGGCGGCTGCCGACTTAAAAGCGAACCACGTGGTGATCGGCGAGGCCGAGAGCCTGATTGCGGATTTGGCGCGGGAGATTGAAGAGGGAACGGCGCGGCCAATCTATCAGGCCTCGGAACGGCCAGAGATGGCGGCCAGTCCGCTGCCCGACCTGAGCCTGATCAAGATGAAGCGCTACTCGACGATGACCGTGCAATACTCGCGCGGCTGTCCCTTCAACTGCGAGTTCTGCGACATCATCGAGATCTACGGCCGCCGTCCGCGTACCAAAGCCGTGGCGCAGGTGCTGGCCGAGCTGGAGCAGCTGCGCGCCGCTGGCTGGCGCGAAGCGGTGTTCATCGTCAACGATAACTTTATCGGTAACAAGGCGCGTGCTAAGGATCTGCTGAGGGCGCTCGTCGAGTGGCGCACGCAAGTGGCTGCCGGCTTCGACTTCATCACCGAGGCCTCTCTGAATCTGGCGGACGATACTGAACTTATGCAACTGATGAAAGACGCGGGTTTCAAATCTGTTTTTCTGGGCATTGAGACTCCAGACGAGCAAGGCCTGGTTGCCAGCAACAAGCTGCAGAATACGCGCCGCAGTCTGCTCGAGAGTGTGGCCAGGATTCAGGGCTACGGCATCGAAGTAATGGGCGGCTTCATTCTGGGCTTCGACACCGATAAGGAAGATATCTTCGATCGCATGGTCGAATTCATTCAGAAGAGCGGCATTCCCATTGCCATGGTAGGGCTGCTGCAGGCCATGCCGGGAACGCAGCTCTTCCGGCGCTTGCGCAGCGAGGGCCGGATTGTGGACGCGGGCGGCGGCAATAACACCTTTTGCGACCGGCTGAACTTTTTGCCTCGCATGGATGCGACTAAGTTAGTGGACGGCTATCGCGAAGTAATGAAGAAGATTTATAACTGCGAGGCATATTACGAACGCGTGAAGCTCTATTTGAACCGCGCCCACCCCAAGCCGGCCAAGCGCGCGGCGGGCGAGCGCGCCCAGAGACAGCCGCGCCAAACCGAACCTTGGATGACGCGGGACAACCTGCGCGCGCTGGTCAACTCCGTCGTGCGGCAGGGCATTTTCGGACGCCACCAATGGAGCTACTGGAAGTTTCTCGCCGAGGCTGCGACGCGTTATCGCCGCTGCTTTGGCGCCGCTATGACCCTGGCGGTCATGGGTTATCACTTCCAGGTGATGACGCAAAAGCTATCAAAGGCGATTGATGCAGCGACCAAGTCTGCCCAACCTGGGGAAATTGTGCTCCCCGAAACGAGCGCACATATCCTCTAGTTCTTACACATCTGGAGTTTTCGTCAGTACTTCGACACTTTGGGGTCGATCTCGCTGGACCAAGCTAAAATTCCACCGGCAAGATTTGCCACCCGGCCGTAACCTGACTGTTTGAGGAACTCAGCGATCCGCTGGCTGCGCGCACCGGATTTGCAGTGAACAATAATCTCCCGGTTGCGGTCGATCTCGCCGAGACGCTGGGGAACCTCATTCTGCGGTATCAGCATGCCGCCAATGTTTGCGATCTTATATTCGAAGGGCTCGCGGACATCGAGAATGAAGAGCTTTTCCCCGGCATCGATGCGCTTCTTGAGCTCTCTCACGCTTATCTGCGAAATTCCGTTTTTCTCGGCGGGCCTCTGTTGCGGCACAGGTGCGATGCCACAGAACTGCTGGTAGTCAATCAGTTTGGTTATTGAGGGATTGGGACCGCAAACCGGGCAAGCGGAATTCTTGTGCAGCTTCAACTCGCGGAAGCGCATGTTAAGCGCATCCACCAGCAAGAGCCGGCCGATCAGTGGCTCGCCTCTGCCAAGTATGAGCTTGATCGCCTCGGTCGCCTGGATGACGCCAATCAGTCCCGGCAGTATGCCTAGAACTCCGCCCTCAGCGCAGTTGGGCACTAAGCCCGGCGGCGGCGGCTCGGGATAAAGGCAGCGATAACAGGGACCATCCTTGGTGGCAAAGATGCTGGACTGACCCTCAAAACGGAAGATCGATCCATACACGTTCGGCTTGCCCAGTAACACGCATGCATCGTTGATTAAGTAGCGTGTGGGGAAGTTATCGGTGCCGTCGGCAACCACATCGTAGTATTTGAGGATTTCGAGGGCGTTTGCGCTTGACAGCAGCGTATCGTGCTTCCTGATATTGAGCTCGGGATTGAGAGCCTTGAGCTTCTCCGCAGCCGAATCGAGCTTCTTACGGCCGATATCCGCGGTGGTGTGGATGATCTGCCGCTGCAGATTGCTGGCGTCAACAACGTCGAAATCCACAAGGCCGAGAGTGCCCACGCCGGCTGCCGCCAAATAGAGCGCAAGCGGCGAACCAAGGCCACCTGTTCCAACGCACAGTACGCGGGCGGCCTTCAATTTGCGCTGGCCTTCTACACCGACCTCGGGAAGAATCAGGTGCCGCGAGTAGCGGATAAGATCGTCTTCGGTCAGTTGGGGCAACTCGCTGGCTAACTCGGCAGCATCCATAATCCCTCAATTGTATCGATAACTTCGTTCACTTTGGTCGGTATTCCTTGATCGCGTCTCCATGGTTCTCTCATTCATTTCGGATGCTCATGGGCGTCCTACTGACTCGCCGCGTCGTTCACCGCATCTTGCAATTCAATGGGCTCCGCCTCGAAGTGTTTGTTCTCCTCGGTGACACCTGCGAGCCGGAAGGAGTTGGTTGCTGCCGCTTTGCCGTTCTCGACCGCGGTGATGACGTAAGAGCAGCCCAGCCAGTGGGCCTCGGCAAGGTCGGTCTGCGACCATTGCGCGGGATGGTCCGGATGCGAGTGATAGAACCCGGCAATGCTCAGCCCCCGAAGCCGCGATTCCCGCTCGATTTTCACCAGCTCTCCCGGAGAAATCTCATAGCGATTGTGCGCCGAGCTTGTGCGTGCATTGCCGGCTTTGACGGATGCTTCAATCGACCATCCGTCAGGCGCCGGCCGCCCCAGCAGCGCGCCGCAGCATTCGTGCGGATAAGTCTCCTCGCCATGGGCGCGGATGGCGTCGTAGACCGCCTTGCTCATGCGCAGCGCGCTCACGTTTCCTCGCAGAACTGCTCGTTCAAGTGTTTGTCTGCCGAATCTGGCAGCACCGCGAGGATTGCAGCGCGACGTCCGTTAGCCGCCTCTTCGCGGGAAATCTCAAGGCTGGCGCAACCGCTGCGGAGCCAGAACGATCAGCTGAAGAATTGCGTTTGTGCTACAGCGCTCAACTCCACGGGACAACCCGAAATGAGCGACTACAACGATAATAAGAACACGCGCAATGCATACAAAAAGTATAAAAAGGCATCAATCCAGCGTCAATTTGAGATCGATAAACAGAAGGCAGGTTTACTTCCAGCAATCCGCTTTGAAAGCGGACCTCGTGAATCCGAACCTGCCTGGGCTGCGTTTTTCCCGTTGACGGCTTGCGCTTACACTCCGCTGTAGGCGGAGAAGCCGCCGTCGATCGGAACCACTACGCCGGTGACGAACTCCGCGGCCGGCGAGAGCAGCCAGAGCACCGAGCCGAACAGATCGCTGGGCTCGCCGAAGCGCGCCATGGGCGTGTGCGCGATGATCGACTTGCCGCGCGCAGTCAGCTCGCCCGTCTCCTTATCGGTGAGCAGAAAACGGTTTTGATTGGTGAGGAAGAACCCCGGCGCGATGGCGTTGACGCGGATCCGGGGCGAGTACTCCTGCGCCATGTGCACGGCCAGCCACTGCGTAAAGTTGCTGACCGCGGCCTTGGCCGCAGAGTATGCCGGAATGCGCGTCAGGGGCCGGAAGGCGTTCATCGACGAGATGTTCAAAATGGTGCCGTAACCCTGCGCCGCCATAACTTTTCCGAAGGCCTGGCTGGGCAAAATGGTTCCGAGAATGTTGAGTTCGAAGACCCAGCGCAGCGCGTCCGTGGGCAGATCGAAGAACTTCAGGTCAGGACTCGTTGTGGCCTGCGGCTTGTTGCCTCCCGCGCCATTCACCAGGCAATCGAGCTTGCCAAAGCGGGCGGTCACTTCCTCGGCGACCTTGGCCACGCTGTCGCGGTTGAGCACGTCGCACTGGAAGACGGAGACGCGCTTGCCGTGCTCGCCCATGCGATCGACCGCGGCCTTACCGGCGTCGGGATTCACGTCGAGAATGGCAACGTCTGCACCGCATCCGGCCAATGCGCCGGCAATCTCCGCGCCTAAAATGCCGGCCCCGCCGGTAATCGCAACCGACTTGCCGGTGAAGTCGTACATCTTCGTCAATCCCGCAAGATCCCACGCCTGTTGCCCTGCTCCGACCACTGCCGTTTCCGCCATGCTTCAACTCTTTCTTCGGGCGCTTGCGCGCCGCTACGCAAAGATTCGCCGCACTCCGCATGACGACGCACGCCGGAGTGCCAACGCGAACCGAGTATAGAAAGCTGGCAGTGGTCTAACCAGTGATAGGCGTCACGAGGTAGAAACAGGGAGCCAGGGAGCCAGAGGCCAGCCTCTTTCCCTGGACCGCATTGTGAGATGCTTTGCCGGAATTCGGCCCGGATGCGGAGGTCAACTCGACCCGATTCGCGGCCGGTTTTTGGGGGAAAAGGTGCTTCCGACGCTACAAATTGCGACAAATCTTGACACAATCTGACCGTTTTTGACCACTTTTCCGAGGTTTATTTACTGATTATAAATGAGTTATATCTGAATATATACCCCCCTGGGGTATAGGAGATTTTTTTCTTTAATTCATTTCCGGCCGAGGTGTTATTTGAGAGAAACAAGCCTCACTCCCACGCTAGCAGGATGCGAGAAATAATCGGCAAACCGCAGGGGGAATTTTCGGGCCGGCCGGCGAGGTTCCCGCTCGCCCTCCAGTACTACCGCGCGGCTCAGGTGGAAATCGTCACATTAACCTTGCGGCGACGGCTAACGACATTCCTCAGGGGCTGAAGCCCGCCTATACTTTGGGGCTTTTGCGGCACGACTGAAGTCGTGCCCTTTCACGTTTAGGCGCGCGGCGGGAGTTTTTCCGCAGCCTGTAAAGCCCCAATGTTTATGCGGCTTTCACGGCACGCGACCCACCCACTGGGTGGGTGCCCCGGTCGTGCCCTTTCACGAGACCATTTATGCAACCTGTTCTAGCTCCGCGGCTTCGTTCGGATATCCGCAACGACCTTGGCGGGCTACTTTGAGATTGTGCCGGCGAGATTGAGGTCGATCGCGACGTCGTTATCGGCTTTCCAGATCAAGAAGCTGGGGTTCTTGAGTCCCCATTGGACGTACGGCACCACAAAATGAGCTTTGGCGGTTGCGCTCGCGCCCTCAATATGTACCTGCATGGGGATGGTGATTTGGTGGGGCGTGCCCAGCAGGGTGAAAACTCCGGTGACCTGGATGGTTGAGTCGCCTGAAGCCGCGATGACGCCGGTGTAGGCCTGGGGCTCAAAGGAAACGGTTGCGTACTGCTCGACTTTGAGGATGTCCTTGTACATTTTCTTGTCGCGGCTGTCGTTGCCGGTTTTGCCGCTGCCGGTGAGGACGGCCACCGCACCCGACATCTTAAGAGTGCCGCGGTCAAAACTAATCGATCCGGATTGGACGTGAAAATTGCCGTAGACGATCTCGTGAGTTGTATTGAGCGTCATCTTGACTTCGCTCGAAGCAGGATTGACGACGAAGGTTTGATGCTGGGCGATCGCGGCGGGAGCGAGGATGACGGCGAAAGCGAAGGCTGCGAAGGATTTCACGGTGTCTCTCCTGGTGT
>CAVXOO010000053.1:0-3612 GCA_963762945.1 uncultured Acidobacteriaceae bacterium
GTCCTTGCGCCCAATCGAAACATTGCCGGGATTGATGCGATACTTCGCCAGCGCCCGCGCCGTGGCGGGATATTTCTTGAGCAGAATGTGCCCGTTGTAGTGGAAGTCGCCGACGATAGGCACGCGCAGGCCGCGTTTTTCCAGGCCCTCGACGATCTCAGGCACCGCGGCAGCCGCGCCCTCGTTGTTCACCGTTACGCGCACAATCTCAGAACCGGCCAGGGCCAGTGCCGCAACCTGTTCGATGGTCGATTCGGCATCTGCGGTGTCGGTGTTGGTCATCGACTGCACCACCACCGGGACCTCCCAGCCGACGCGCACATGCCCGATCTTTACCGTAGGGGTTTTTCTGCGTTGAATCTCCGCCATGCCTCTAGTTTACCCGCATCCGAGCCGAATGGAGCAGTGGGCGCATGAGCCAAGGCAATTGCGGTTGGAATTAGAGTTGTGGGCGGCAACGGCGTAAAAAGGGCGCGGCTTTAGAAGCTGTCGGAAAACCAGTCAGGGCGAGCAAGAAGTGTCAGGGCACGACCGGGGCACCCACGCGGTGCGTGGGTCGCGTGCCGAATAGGCGCAATTTGAGAACCGGGGCTTTAGCCCCTGCGGGATGTTCTCTCAAAAACAAGCCGTAACTTCACCCCTTTTTCCCCAGACTGTTCAGCTGCGCCCTTTCAAAGCATCGAGCCTTTCCGCAGCCCGCTAAACCTCAATCCTCACCGGCCAGGTTTTCCAGATGTCGGCGCAGTAGTCGCGAATGGCGCGGTCCGACGAGAATTTGCCGATGCGCGCCACGTTCAGCATGGACATGCGCGTCCAGTGTTCGGGTTCGTTGAAGACCTGATCGATGCGATCCTGGCAATCGATGTAGGACTGGTAGTCGGCAAAGAGCATGTAGGGATCGTAGTTGAGAAGCGACTGCACCAGCGGCTGGAAGAGGTTGCGGTCGCCGGGCGAGAATTCGCCGCTGGCGAGCGAGTCAACGATCTCGCGCAGTTGCGGGTTGGCCTCGTACACCGAGCGGGGATGGTACCCCTCGGCGCGCTTCTGTTTCACTTCCTCGGTGGTGAGACCGAAGAGGAAGAAATTCTCGGCGCCGACTTCTTCGCGAATCTCGACATTGGCGCCGTCGAGAGTGCCCACAGTCAGCGCGCCGTTCATCGCGAACTTCATGTTGCCGGTACCCGAGGCCTCCAGGCCGGCCAGCGAGATTTGCTCCGAGATGTCCGCGGCAGGATAGACGCGCTGGCCCAGCGTCACGTTGTAGTTGGGCAGAAACACCACCTTGAGCCGGTCGCGCACCAACGGATCGCCGTGAATCACCTCGGCGACGGAGTGGATCAGCTTGATGATCAGCTTGGCCATGTGATAGCCGGGAGCGGCCTTGCCGCCGAAGATGAAGGTGCGCGGCTGCATGGCGATATCGGGATTCTGCTGGATGCGCTTGTAAAGCGTGAGGATGTGAAGCACCTTCAGGTGCTGGCGCTTGTACTCATGAATGCGCTTCACCAGAACGTCGAACAGCGAATTGGGATCGACGGCGATCGAGAGCGTGTCGTAGATGTGGGCGGCCAGCCGCTCCTTGCTGTAATGCTTGATGGCGCGCCACTCTGCGGTGAACTCGGCATTTTCAACCAGAGGCTCGAGCTTGCGCAGTTTTTCCAGATCGTGAATCCAGCTCTGCCCCAGGCGCGCGGTCAGCAGGCGGGCCAGGCGCGGGTTGCTCAGCACCATCCAGCGGCGCGGCGTAACGCCATTGGTCTTGTTCGAGAATTTCTCCGGGCTCAGTTCGTAAAAATCGCTGAGCACGCTCGATTTCAGCAGTTCGCTGTGCAGCGCGGCCACCCCGTTGACGGCGTGGCTGCCGAGCGTTGCCAGATGCGCCATGCGCACGTAGCGCTCGCCAGTGCCGTCGATGATGGAGAGACGGCGCAGACGATCTTCGTCGCCAGGGTAGCGCGAGCGCACATCGTCGAGGTGCCGGCGGTTGATCTCTTCAATGATTTCCAGATGACGCGGAAGCAATGCGCCGAAGAGGCTGACCGGCCACTTTTCCAGCGCCTCCGGCATCAGTGTGTGGTTGGTGTAGGACATGGTCTGCGTGGTCACGCGCCAGGCCGTGTCCCAATCCATATCGTTTTCGTCGATCAGAAGTCGCATCAACTCGGCCACGGCGATGGCAGGATGCGTGTCGTTCATCTGGATGGCAAAGCTGCGATGCAGATCGGCCAGCGGCCGCTGCGCCAGCAGTTGAATCTTGACAATATGCTGCAGCGAGCAGGAGACGAAAAAGAACTGCTGCTCCAGCCGCAGTTGCTTGCCTTGGATCTGTTCGTCGTTGGGGTAGAGGATCTTCGAGATGTTCTCGGAGTTGACCTTGTCGCTGACCGCCGCGAAAAAATCTCCAGTGTTGAAGCTTTCGATGTTGAAGGACTCGACGGCCTGAGCCGACCACAAGCGCATGGTATTTGCGGTGTTGGTATGGTAGCCAAGGATGGGCGTGTCGTTGGGAATTCCGCGCACCAGCTTCTCAGGAACCCAGCGCACGCGGAAACCGCCCTTTCCGTCGCTGAATCTCTCGGTGCGTCCGCCGAGTTTCACTTCGAAGGCGTCTTCAGGCCGCTCCAGCGCCCAGGGATTGCCCAGACGCAGCCACTTGTCCGTGGTTTCCACCTGCCATCCGTCGCGAATCTGCTGGTCGAAGATCCCGTACTCGTAGCGGATACCGTAGCCGATGGCGGGAATATCCAGCGTGGCCAGCGAATCCATGAAGCACGAGGCAAGACGTCCCAGTCCGCCGTTGCCAAGACCAGGTTCGGCTTCCTGCGCAACAAGGATCTCCAGATCGAGGCCCAACTTGTGCATGGCCTCCTCGGCTTCCTCGTAAATGCCGAGATTGATGAGATTGTTGGCAAGGTGCGGTCCGGTCAGAAACTCCGCCGAAAGGTAGCAGACCACACGCACGTCCTGCACGCGATAATTCAGGACGGTTTGAATCCAGCGCTCGACCAGACGATCGCGGACCGTGTGCGCCAGCGCCATGTATAGATCGTTGAATGTGGCCCGGTCGCGTGATCGGCCCTGCACGAAAAACAGGTTGTCGAGAAAAGAGTGCGCCAGGGCATCGGAGCCCGCGGCGGTTCTCATGGTTTTCAGCGATCCTTCAGGGCCGAGATCGGGAAGCACAGGAGCGGTCATGGATTACCTCGTTCCAGAGAGTAAGCCGCATGGGGTTCAGTGCCATTGGCGGCCGCGCGGTTGGACAGCGACCAATGGCGCCACAATAGACCTGCGGCGCGGTCGCGGTTCTTTCGTTCGTCCCACTCATACCGCATTTGTATATACACATCGTATGACACAAAAAGGCGCCCGTCAACCGGGCGCCTTGAACCGATTTGCAGTAGCTTTCTGCTGCATTTGCAGCAGACTCCCGCTGCAAACGCGTGCGCCTATCCAAGGACTACTGAGCCCCACAGGGGCGAAAGAACCTGGTGACCAAAAGCTCAAAGTCAGGAGCTAGCAGCTAGAAGGGGCGGCCAAAGGTCGCCTTACAGCTTGTCGATCTCTTCCGCAGCCTTGTAGCAGTACACGAACTGAACGAAAAACGACAGAACA
>CAVXOO010000054.1:0-8078 GCA_963762945.1 uncultured Acidobacteriaceae bacterium
ACGCGGCCGGGTGGCCGGAGCCTTAGGGATGGATTTGCGGTCAGGCGAGTTTTTGCGCTTCCGGGCGCGGGTGGTCGTGCTGGCCAGCGGCGGCTGCGTGGGCGACCTGTATCCGCTCAGCAGCGACAATCCGTTCGGCATATCGAGTCTGCGCCTCCGGGATTGGACACAGGCTGGCCTTTAAGGCCGGAGCGGAGTTGGTGGACATGGAAATGATTCAGTTCGTTCCCATTCCAACCGAGCCCGCGGCCGCCAAAAACCTGCGCTTTTTCCCGGATTTCTGGGCGTCCCCGTATTACGACCGGCATGGCAAGGTGCTGCTGGAGGATGCCAGCCAGTTCGTCGCCAATTCCTATTCCTATTCCTTCGCCCGGCTGGTACACGAGACTGAGCTGCGCGGCGACGGCCCGTCTATATTGACCAGACGCAGGTCGATGAGGCTTCCGTCCCCAAGGGCAAGGTGCCAGTCTGGGGAGCGCGGCGGGCGCGCTTCAAGCTGCTGAACATCAACCCTTTTAAGCGGCCGATCAAGATTTCCATCGGATCGCACTTCAACATGGGCGGCGTGTACGCCGATGAGCATGCCCAAAGCAGCATCCCCGGGCTGCTGGCGGCCGGGGAGGTAGCCGGCGCTCTCCACGGAGCGCTGCGCATTCATGGCTTCAGCTTCAGCCAGATGATCGTGTTTGGCATGGAGGCCGGCCGCCGCGCGGCCGAACTGGCGCGAGACATGGATCTGCCTGCGCCTCCGGACCGGGCCGAGAAGCAGCGGAGCAACATCGGCTGGAGGGCTTCTTCCGCCCCAAGCGGAACCCGCTCTCGGTCACCGA
Organism: uncultured Acidobacteriaceae bacterium; assembly: GCA_963762945.1. Taxonomy (GTDB): domain Bacteria; phylum Acidobacteriota; class Terriglobia; order Terriglobales; family Acidobacteriaceae; genus Telmatobacter. Next base: position 831 of record CAVXOO010000054.1, read on the forward strand.
TGTACTGGACCAACTGCAGAAGGTGATGCAGGAGCATGTGTTCCTGGTCCGCTCGGAAGCCGGCCTGCTCCAGGCGCGGGAGGCGGTGCGCGCGCTGCGAGAAGAAACGTTCCACCGGGTACAGGTCGCGGGAAGCCGCGCGCTTCAACCTGGATTGGGCCCGCGCCGTGGACTTGGAAGCAGCGGTCGACACGGCGGCGGTGGTGGTGCAATCGGCGTTGGCCCGGCAAGAGAGCCGCGGTTTCCACTGGCGCCGGGCATTTCCCACCCCCGCCGACCACCTCCCGCGGCACACGGTAGCGCATAACCGGGATGGGCAACTGCAGGTCGGCATGGCGCCCGTCATCATGTCCGTCGCATGCCGGGAGGGGAATCGTGAACGCCACCGCCACGTTTCGCGTCTTTCGGTTCGACCCGGATACGGACCGCAGCCCGCGCTTCGACCAGTACGAGGTAAGCTTCGGCGATCCGGTTTCCGTGCTGGTGCTGCTCAGCCGCATTCAGAAGGAGCAGGACCGCACGCTGGCGCTGCGCGACTACAGTTGCGGGCTGCAACTGTGCGGCTCGTGCCTGATGAAGATCAACGGCAAGAAGAAGTTCGCCTGTCATGAACTGGTGACGAGGGCGGCGAGTGCTTGACCATCGAGCCGCTGTCCGTTTCCCGAAAGGCACGTCCGCGACCTGGTTTCCATCGATTCGGACCAAGGAGCAAGCGAATGTCCCACCGAATGACCATAGCGGAAAAGATCCTGGCGCGCGCCGCCGGCCGGGATCGTGTCCGTCCCGGCGAATACGTCACCGCGCGCATCGATGCCGCCATGATGCCGGACAGCTTTCGCCTGCTGCGCAAAGTGCTGCAAAGGCCGGAATCCGCGAGCAGGAATTTCATATCTGGGACACGGAGCGCTTCGTGGTGGTGACCGATCACCGCATCCCGGCCGCCACCGAGCAGCACGCGGAGCTGATGCAGGAAGCGCGCGAGCTGGCGAAGGCGCTGCGGAGTAAAGCATTTCTATGATGTATTCCCCGGCGTCTCCCACCAGGTGATGATGGAAAACGGCCACGTGGCGCCCGGCGAACTGGTGGTCGGGGCCGACTCGCACACCACCACCTACGGCGCGCTGAACGTGGCCTCCACCGGCATTGGCGCTTCGGAGATGGCCTACGCGGTGGCTACCGGCGAACTGTGGTTCCGCGTGCCGGAAACCATTCGCTACGAAATTACGGGCCAGCTCGGGCGAGCACGTGCATTCCAAAGACGTGCTGCTCTATGTGGCGGGCAAGTGGGGCACGGAAGTGGCCCAGTACAAGGCAGTGGAGTGGCGCGGCGAAGCCGTCGCGGCGATGAGCCTGGAGGCGCGTATGACCATCGCCAACATGTCGGTGGAAATCGGCGCCAAGTTCGGCATCTTTGAGGCCGATGAGAAGACGCTGGAATTGTGCGCCCGCGGGTGCCAAGCGCGATTTAGCCGGTCGGTGCCGACCCCGACGCGGAGTCGAGGCCTGGCACCGCATCGATGCCGGCCGACTGGCGCCGCAGGTGGCGCTGCCGCATTCGGTCGGCAACGTGGTGGAGGTCGGCCAGGCGGCCGGACAACCCATCCACCAGGCGGTGATTGCCACCTGCTGCAACGGGCGCATCGAGGACCTGAGATCGCCGCACGCGTCCTCAAAGGCCGAAGGTGGCGCCCGGCGTTCGCTTATACATAGCCGCCGGCGCCTGGATGCTCTACAAAGAAGCCATGGCGAAGGGGCTGCTGGCGGAGCTGATGGAGGCCGGCGCCATGATCGGCAACCCGTCCTGCGGATTCTGCACCGGGATACCAGGGAGTGCTGGCGCCGGTGAACATTGCATCGCGGCCATGCCACGCAATTTCCGAGGCCGAATGGGCAGCAACAAGGCCAGCATCTATCTGGCTTCTCCGGCCACAGTGGCGGCTTCGGCCATTACCGGCGAGATCACCGATCCGAGGGGGTTGAGCTAATGTCCATCTACAAAGGCCGGGTGCGCAAATTCGGCGACAACGTGGATACCGACACGGTCACGCCCGGACTCGGTCATCCATTTGCCCATCGAGGAGATGAAGCTCTTTCGTCTTTGGTCCGGTGTCAAGGATTTCTACAAAACCTTGCAGGCCGCGACGACGTGATCGTTGCCGGCAAGAACTACGGCTGCGGATCCAGCCGCGAACAGGCCACCGCGGTGGTCAAAGCTGCTGGGCATCGACTACATCGTGTGCGAATCGATGGCGCGAATTTATCTGCGCAACTGCACCGCCGTGGGCGTTTATCCCGTGCTGGCGCCCGGAGTGGCGGCGCTGTTCGAGGAAGGCGACCCGATTGAGATCGACACCGAAAGAGGAGAGGTACTGAATCCCCGAACCGGCAAGACGGCCAAGTTCTATCCGCTGAACGGCATCCCGAAGGAGACCCTGGAAGCGGGCGGCATCCTGCCCCTGCTCAAGCGCAAGGTGGAGGAGGCCAACGCCAGTCGAAACTCGGGTTAGCCGCGCGGCGGCGCGCGAAAGTCGTTCCGGGAAGATGCTCCAGCAAGTTTCAGGGTGAAGCGAAAGAGGGACCAGTATGGCTGACGTTAAGGCGCGTAGGCTCCCCCGCGATAGGTGGGGGGAGTGGACCCAACGCAGACGGTGACCCGGGTCCTACACCGCCTGGTTCCGTTCCTGGTGCTGGTCTTCGCCATGAACATGCTCAACCGCGTGAATCTTGGCTTCGCCGCGCTGCAGATGAACCATGCGCTGGGCCTGACGGCGACCGCGTTTGGCATTGCCGGCAGTTGCTACTGGATCGGCTCGGTGGTGTCGGAGGTGCCGGGCACGATAGCCCTGGGGCGATGGGGCGCTCGCCGGGTGCTGGCCGTGATCCTGATTACCTGGGGCGCGATTGCAGTCTCTACGGGTTTCGTGCACGGCGCCCTGGCCTGTTTGTGTGCCGGCTGGCTCTAGGCTTGGCGGAAGGCTGCGGGCAGCCGGGTATCCTGTTGTACCTGACCTACTGGATACCGGAGAGTCACCGGGCGCGCGTTATTTCCCGGGTTTTCCTCTGTCTCCCGATTACCAACATCCTGGCGTCGCCGATTTCCGCGGTCATCATGCAGAATCTGCACGGGTTTGGCATTTCGCCGGCTGGCGATGGATGTTTGTGCTGGAAGGCCTCCGTCCATCGTCATCGGCCTGATAGCCTTCTACTATCTGACCGACTTCCCGAAGGAGCTCGGTGGCTGAGCGAGCCGCAGCGAGAATGGCTGCAGCAAACCATTGAACAGGGCCAACACGGCCCGCGCAAGCACGAAAGTCTGCTCGAGCGGATTCTCCAACCCGCTCTGTTACGTGTTCGCCTTCGGCTGGTTCGGCATCGCCTTCTTCATGAGCGCCATCACCATGTTTCTGCCCTTGGTGGTTCGGCAACTCGGGTATCGCAACATTTACCATATCGCGCTGATCGCGGCGATTCCGTTTGCCGCGGGATTGATTGCCATGGTGCTGTGGGGCAACCACGCGGACAAGGCCAAAGAGCGCATGTGGCATTCCGCAATTCCGCTTTGGTCGGTGGTTTGGGGTGGCTCCTGGCGTACTGGATGCATTCTCCGTGCTGGTAATCGCGTCGATCACACTGGCCACGGCGGGCATGTATGCGACGCAGGGCGTCTTCTGGGCGCTGCCGCCGGCGGTATTCAGCAAGAAGACGATGGCCGTGGGATTGTCCCTGATCGCCGCCCTGGGCCAGTTTGGCGGTTTGATCGCGCCCATCATCTTCGGCCGCATCCGCGACGTAATGGGAACCTACAATGCCGCCTACCTGACGGTGACGGTCGCGATGATTCTTACCGCCAGCTCCTCGCTCGTCGGTACATTGTGGGGAAGGGCGCGCAAGGCGCGTGAGCAAGCCATGGCGGCAAGGAGCGCCTGCTAAGGCGGTTTCAGGAAAGGTGAGAACTAGGAACAGCCAAACCGTGGTGGCCGTAAACGATCTCGATAAGCGAGGAATCAAGCCACGAAGTGGCGAAAGATGGTAGCCCCAGCACAAGCCTGGGGTCAGGGTGGGATAAGGGCAAGCCCGCGTAGCGGGCGTAAGAAGTTCTCACGCACACACTAGGACCTTGGTTGCCGGACAGAGCCGTACCTCCGATAACGCTAAGGAGAATCACGATGCGAGTTCAAAAGATTGCCCTGGCGATCTCGATATGCGGATCGTCGATCCCATCACCGGCTATGCCGATGCGCCCGACGGCCTGGCTCACCTCGATCTCTACGCCTTCGGGCAGCAAGGCGCGTTTCAGATCGACGGCGGCATTCACATCGACGACGGTTCGTACATCGGCCAGGGCGTCACCGCCCGGGGCATCACCCTCGACACTCACGTTCACGCCGATCAAAAGCGATTGCTCATCACGCAGATCGTCGCGCGCCTGCGCCAGGGCGGGCAGATCGAAGGATCGATTACGCTCGAGCCCTGGCTTCCCGCAGTTCCACCGGCTCACCGGCAGGCCGGCGTTGAAGCCGACGCCTCTCCGGCCAACCGCAACGTTCTCGTCCGGACGCCGGACTGGATCATTCCCGTCAACGGCAAAGTGAACGCCAATTTCAAGGGTGTTGCGCTCGATACGGTACTCGATATGGTCTGCCCGCCCGGGTACCGGCGCATGGGCCTCGACGCACGAGTGAATGGTCCCGCAGTCGCCGTGTGGACGCATGGCGATGGCCGCACCGTCACAGTCGATGCGCAGTTTGGCTTGAGCCCTTCATCGCATACGCCGGCCGGCGAAGCGCCCACGAACGGCGCGATCGACGCCAGTTATTCTGAGAGCAACGGCTCCGTCGCGTTGCGCAAACTCGAACTTCACCTGCCCGCGAGCGATCTTCAGGCGCATGGCGTACTGGGTGCCTATCCCCTCGCCAGTCCTTCGGCGCTCAGCGTCGATTTCCACTCGCACAATCTCGGCGAATTGGATACCGCGCTGCGCAGCCTCGGCTACCAACGTAACGGAAGATCCGGAATTGTGGCGCTGCCTGTTTCCTTGGCGGGCCAGGCCGATTTTCACGGGAACTGGACCGGCTCGCTCGCCCGGCCGCACATTGCCGGCGCCATAACCGCCACGCAGTTGACCTTGGAAATGCCATCCCATCCCGGCGCTTCCGGCGCGCCGCAGTCTCTGCGCTTCGATTCCATCTCCGCAGCGGGCAGCTACTCCCCATCGCAAATCGCCATCCAGCATGCGCAACTGCTGCGCGGCAATGCGCGCGTCAACATCAGCGGCACACTCGATGCCTCGCCTGGCCGTCAGCCACAGTTCGACGCGAATTCGGTTGTCCATGCGCGCTTTGACGCCGTCAACCTTGACGTTGCCGATGTGCAGCCGTTCCTCGCAGGCGCGGGCAGCTCGCGCCGGCAGCTTCAAGGCACGTTGAACGCGCATATCCTGGCCGACGGGCCGATTCATGAGCAATCGGTCTCAGGCTCCGCCGCAATGGCGCGAGGCGAACTCTATGGCGAGCCAATCTCGAACCTGCGCGTTCAGGGCGCGCTCGCGGGAACGGTATTCAAGCTCAGTTCCGCCACGCTCGATGGCGCGGGAGGAACGATCTCCGCGTCGGGAAGCTACGACTTCAACGCCGCGCGCTTCCAGGTGGACGCGCGCGCCGCAAACATCGACCTGGCGCGCCTGAACTCGATTCGCAACCGCGGCTTCGACGCTTCCGGCAAGCTGGCGTTTGCCGTGATCGGCTCAGGCACGTGGAGCGACGCGCGCAGCGACCTGCACCTTGAGGGCCACGCGACGGTGACAGCACTGGCCGAGAGCGGGCAGCGATTCGGCACATTGCAGGTTGCCGCGCATTCCGCGGGGCCCGTACTCGAATACAGCGCGACCACGCAGCTAGAGCAGGCGGAGTTCACGCTGCACGGGCAAACCGAACTCCGCGGCGACTACGCAACGCACGCCCAGCTCGAGTTTTCCCGGTTCAATCTTGGCACCGTGCTGCGCATGGCGCACGTGGACGCATTCAAAGGCGAGTCGGCGCTGGCCGGCACGGTCTCGATCGACGGGCCACTCGCGCATCCCGAACAACTGCGGGGTGAAGCACAACTTCGCCAATTGGCATTCACCATCTCCGGCGTCGCGCTCGAGGGCCAGGGCGGATTGCATGCCACGCTGGCCAGCGGCCGCATCCATCTCGATCCGCTGCACGTCACCGGCGAAGATACAGACCTGCACATGCAAGGCGTTTTGTCGCTCAAGGGCTCACGGCAACTCGATCTCACCGCCAGCGGCGCCATCAATTTGAAACTCGCGGAGACGATCGACCCCGACCTGACGGCGAGCGGGTCAACGACATTTCAGTTGGAAGCGCATGGGCCACTCGAGCATCCCCAACTTCAGGGCCGCGTCGATTTTGAGAACGCGGCGCTCTCGCTTGAAGATCTGCCCAACGGCCTGAGCCAACTGCACGGCTCGCTCGAATTCAACCAGAACCGGCTGGAGGTAAAAAACCTGACTGCAATGAGCGGCGGCGGCCTGCTCAGCGTCGGCGGATATCTGGCCTACGAGCACGGAATTTATGCCGACCTTTCGGTGACGGGCAAGCAGGTGCACATTCGCTATCCTGAAGGAGTCAGTTCGCTTGCCGACGCCACATTCCATCTGCAGGGTCCACAGGACCGCCTGTTTCTGAGCGGTGAAGTCCTGATCACGCGATTCTCCGTCAGTCCCGATTTCGACCTGGCGGCACTGGCCTCCGAGGCCGGCTCCTCGGCGCAGACCATAGCGCCGCCCGAGGCGCCGTCGAATCACGTACACCTCGATGTGCACATCGTCTCATCGCCGCAGTTGAGTTTCCAGAACGCCTTCGCCAAACTTGCCGGCAATGTGGACCTGAATCTTCGCGGAACTCTGGCTTCGCCATCGCTGCTGGGCCGCGTTTCCATCACCGAAGGCAGCGCGCTGATCGCCGGAACCCGCTACGACCTCGAGCGTGGCGACATCACCTTCACCAATCCCGTGCGCATCGAGCCCATCGTCGACCTGAGCGCCACGGCGCATGTCGAGGACTACGACATCTCTCTCGGCCTGCACGGAACGCCGCAAAGACTCTCCGTCAGCTATCGCAGCGATCCTCCTCTGCCCGAAGCCGACGTGGTTTCGTTGCTGGCCCTGGGCCACACCGCCAGCCAGCAGCGCCTCTACACGCAACAGCAGAGCAATACGTAAGCTAACCAAGGCGGCACAACATA
>CAVXOO010000055.1:0-3751 GCA_963762945.1 uncultured Acidobacteriaceae bacterium
GTAAATCTGTGCAGGGCAGCGACTCGCGTAACGCATTTTCCTTGCGACACCCAAACACCCAATGATTTTCGCCATTGATCTTTCCGTCAAATACCGCAAAACTTGGAAGTTCCATGCCAACGTTCGCAGCCTGCGCTTGTTGTTGCTGACTGATATTTGCGCTGAAATCGACCATCTGGGAGGAATCGATGGTAATTCCAAGGGGGAACGACTGTTCAATAGTAGGCGTTTGTCCGTAAATAAATAATCTGCAACAACTTAAACATATCAGGGCGATCGCGAGTGATCCCACGCGCCAAAATTGCATTCTGGACATAACGGCCTCCGCAGATATCAGAAGTAGTGTCTCATTCCGCCTTCTTCTTCCCCCACCGCGCCTGAGCAGCCTTGGATGCCGCTCTCTTCCGCGCAGCCGGGGTCATAGTCACCAGACGCCGTTTCCCGCCAACCTTACCGCCCTTGCGTCCCATTGCAGCCATGTATGCAGAGAGGTCTGGCGGTGCCTGTACAGGGGTCTCAGCAACCGTCTCCGATGTGGACTGCTCTACAATCCACTTGGCCAGTTGGTTCGGATCGCGGGGCCGCTTTCCTTTGCCTAACGTCATGGTCCAATCATGCATCCTAAAGCGGCTTTTGTAAAGCCATGCGCCCATGAATCGCGTTGCCTTAACTCCGATTCTCGTCTATAACAGTTGCCGATGACGATTGATTCCAGTCTCCATCCAGAGTGGATTGTCAAGCGCGAACAGCGCAAGGCAAATGCAGCGGCCCGTGCGGAGAACGCGGCAATGCGGAACAAGCTAGCAGAGATGCTAATTGAAAAGCACTCCGCTCAATTCTGCTTGGATTTCCTTCGGGGATTGCAGCATAATTTAGACTGCCTCACCGATATTTCCGGGGCCGTGAAGCCGGGTGCTACACCAGACGCGGGGCCGCAGTTCTACACGGTGACAATGCACGGTCAATGGAGCCACCACACGGCGACTGTCCAGTTCTCAAAACCCCAAACTGACGGTATCCAGATTCTCCTGTGGGGTGGCGATGCCAAATACATTCGCCTGTCACCGCTGCCAACTGGAGACGGCATAGGGGCAATCGTGTCTGATCGGGCTATGCCAGTGAACGCAGCCAGCCTCGCTGAACTCGTAGCGGAGGAATGGACGAACTACGTTTGCCCTGAATGACCATATTCCCTTTCTGTGGAAATCCAAACTGACCCACTACCCAATATTACAGCCCCGCGCCCAGCGTGTTAGGATGATTCCCGTTCCTTATTGAATTCTGAATGATGCCAGTTCCTCAGATCACAACCCTCAACGACTTGTTCTTTCGCGTGGCGTCGGCGGCCAATCCCCGCGCCGTCCTCTGGCAGGACGAATTCAATCATTGGCATCCGCTCTCTTCCAATCAGATCTATCAACGCGTGCGCGCGCTGGCCACCGCGTTTCTTGAGTTCGGCGCAAAAAAAGGCGATCGCATCGCTCTGGTCAGCGAGAACCGCTGGGAGTGGATCGTTACCGACTTTGCCACGCTGGCCATCGGCGCTGCCGACGTGCCCCTCTATCCCACTCTCACCGGCGAACAGATCGCAGAGCAGATTCGCGATGCGGGCTGCCGCATTGCCGTAGTCTCCACGCGCCAGCAGTTCGACAAGCTGCATTCCGTCCGCGCCAGGACCCACCTTGAGCGCATCGTGATGATGGATTCCCCCGCTCCCGAAGGCGCTATCGCCCTCAGCGAGCTGCTTGGCGACGCAGACAGCCGCGGTCCCGAGCGCGATCCCGTCTTCGATGCCCTCGCTCACTCCGTCGAGCCGCGCGACGTGGCCACCCTCATCTACACCTCGGGTACCACCGGCGAACCCAAGGGCGTCACCCTCACCCACGGCAACATCGCGGCTAATCAGAACTGCGCGCCTGCCGATTTTCACTTCGACTCGACCGACGCCTGCATCTCCTTCCTGCCCCTCTCGCACGTCACGGCCCGCGCTCTCGATTACGTGATGTACAACTACGGCGCTCAGGTGGCCTACTGTGCGCACTTCGACAAGTTGCCCCAGGCCATGCGCGAGATCCAGCCCACGGTTCTGGTCGGCGTGCCCCGCGTCTTCGAAAAGATTCACCAGGAAGTGGAGCGCCGCGCCGCGCAATCGCCCGTGAAGAAGCGCCTGCTTGCCTGGGCCGTCCATCTCGGTTCGCACTTTGCCAATATTGTCTACGATGGCCGCAAGCCCGCCTCGCCGCTCTGGAAGCTGGCTGACAAGCTGGTCTACTCCAAGGTCCGCGAGGCTTTCGGAGGACGCGTGCGCGTCTTCGTCGCCGGCGGCGCGCCGCTTGGCATCGATACCGCGCGCTGGTTCGCCTCTGCCGGCATTGCGCTCTGGGAGGGCTACGGCCTCACGGAAACCTCGCCCGTCATCGCCCTCAACACGCCCAAACGGCATCGCATGGGCGCGGCCGGCATGCCGATTGTCAACGTTGAGCTCGAACTCGCCGCAGACGGCGAGCTGCTGGTCCGCGGCCCGTCGGTCTTCGCCGGTTATTGGCAAAAGCCCGCCGCCACTGCCGAATGTTTCGACAGCCAGGGCTGGTTCCACACCGGCGACATCGGTCATTTGGATGCCGACGGCTTCCTATTCATCACCGATCGCAAAAAGGAGCTGCTGAAAACCTCAGGCGGCAAGATGGTTGCCCCGCAACCCATCGAAAACAAGCTCAAGAATCACATGCTGGTTGCCAATGCGGCGCTGATTGGCGATCGCCACAAGTTTATCTCCGCGCTCATCGCGCCCAACTTCGTAGCTCTCGAAGAATGGGCCGCGCAGCGCGGCATCCGCGCCGAATCGCGCGCTTCGCTGGTCGCCGATCCCCGCGTCGTTGAGATCTATACCGAGGTGGTCCGCGAAATTAACCGCACTCTCGCCAACTTTGAAACCATCAAGCGCTTTCGCGTCCTGGCCGATGAGTGGACCCAGGATTCCGGCGAGCTCACGCCATCGATGAAGATCAAGCGCCGCGTGCTTACTGCGAAATATGCGGCGGCGATCGCCGAGCTTTACGCCGACGAAGCCACCTCTCGCGGCGCATCGGAGAGCTGAACCTTCCGATCCGTTCCCCCATCCGTCCCCGCCCGTGCCACATCTTTTCGATTGCGCGGAAAAATGGCGCGCCCCACGCCCCCACCGCCAGCATCGATCCGAAGATGATCACGGCGTCGATGCTCAACCGCCCCTCGCGCGTCCAATAGGCATCGGGCTCCATGCTCAGCCACAGGGCAAACTCATCCAGCGTCAATGCCGCGCCCACCCCGTAGCTGACCGCCATCAGCCGCCCAAAAAAGATCGACTCCGGGGAATTCGACCACCCCAAATCCATCAGCCATCCATAGCCCACCAGCAGCAGGATCAGGATGCCCCACACCAGGTGATGAATGTGCATACCGTGCACAGTAACCCACTGCATGCGCCCTTCGTGATTGGCGATGCGGTGCACCAGAACACGCACCCCGGCAAATGTAATCAGAAACGAAACCGAGGCGATGAACATGCGCTGCCGCGGACGGTCGGGAATGGTGGCGCGGATCAGATATCCCAGTCGCGTCAGTTGCAACAGCACCAGCAGCACGACCACGACCAGGCCGATGAACGCAAGCAGAAATCCAGCGCCGCTTTCAGGCATACCTTATTGAAACACGGGACTTCGGGAATACGGGACGGCGGGACTTCGGGGCTGCGGGGCTACGGGGCTTCAGC
>CAVXOO010000056.1:0-4487 GCA_963762945.1 uncultured Acidobacteriaceae bacterium
ACGCATGCCAACCTGATTAAAGTCGACACGCCCGACGAAGTGCGGGGCAGTATTTGCAGGCGCATTGTGATCGCCCAATCGCTTTACGCGACAGGCGCGGCGCTTTGCTTCATCCACACGTGGTTGAGCATCGCAGCCATCGTGCTGGTGCAGTCGAACTACGCGCTCGCGCCAAGGCTGTGGTGGCGTAAACGCCGCTGATCGAGCCGATCGCTAGCCTTTACCGCTCTTGTGCTTCTTTGCGGTCTTCTCCGCCTTCTTCTCGTCTGGCTCGTGCATGACCGGAATCGGCGCTTTATCCGGTCCGATGCGCTCGACCCGCGTGTCGATCATCTGGAAGTTGATGGTGCGCGGAGCCACGGGGCGCGTGATGCCTGTCGCCGGATCGGTGGCGACGTTGCCGTTGCCGGCGAGCTCAAAACTGAAGGCGGGAACCGCGCCGCCCGGCGTGTTCTGCGTGAAAACGCGCACCGGCAGGTAACCCTGAATGGGATGCAGGCGAAACGCCGTCTCGTAGTGGTGGTGCCGCGTGCTCCAGGTGAAAACGCGCACCTGGTCAAAATCGTAGGGCAGCCCGTTGGTGGGGGCGGCAAGAACCGTCAGGTATTCGGGAATCTCGTGGTTGGGCAGGCCGGGGTCGGAATCGTGCACCTTGGTCAGCATCCATGCGCCAATAATCCGCTGCCCCTCGGCGTACTGGGCAATCTCGTCGGGCACATCCACGTCCATGCGGCTGGCAAGCAGCCATCCCACATGGCCCTCGGCGTCGCGCGCCAGCCACCAATCTTCCATCTCCGGCGTCTCGGGCTCTTGCGTGCTCGCGGCGACCGGCGGCTTGGCGGTTCCCGTTTTCGCCTTGGTGCCCGGCGGCGCGCTCTTGCCTCCGGAGGTGGATTTGACGCTGCTCGGCGGCGGCAAGGGACCCTGGGCTTCAGCGGGCTTTTTGGGAGCCGATGCCCGCGCCAGCAATTCCACTTTGCTGTTGCCCGCGATCAGATAAAACCGCTCGGTTTCGCGCCCTGGGAGCAGATGCATGGCCAGGTCGTCGCGCAGCGTCGCCGTGGCCACCACCGGAGCGCTCTTGTTCTCGGCGGCTAGTTTCACAAACCCGGCGTAGGTTTTCTCGCCGATCGTGGCCCGCTCTTCAATCCAGCCGATCTCGTTCTTGTCCGTCTGGACCTTGAGGAAACGCCTGCCGCGCTCAAGAACCGTGAGCGCCTGCCCGTTCACCACCTGGCAGACGCGGTTCGAGACCGGCGCCACGCGATCGTGAATATAGATAGGACGCGCCGAAGAGACGTACGCGATCTCGTGCCGTTCATGACGAAAGCGAGAGCAGCCGGCGAAGAGACAGAGAGATGCCAGCGCAGCCATCGAAAGCGCGAAAACAGTTCCGAAGCGCCGGAGAGAAAGAAGCGAAAGAATTGGCAGATGAGTGGACACGGCCTGTGGCGTTCGCCTTGAGAATACCACCAGTTAAGATGCAGCTTTCAGCGAACCAAGTTGACAGGAACTTCATTAGGCAACCACGGTGAGCGCCGACCAGTTTGCGGAGCGGACTTGCACAGGTTCTCACGGGCCGAGATCATTGGTTGGCCGCGAGCGCGATTCCGGCGTAGTTGGTCGAGGTGTTCGTCAAATCCAGTTCTCCGGCGGTGGTGGTATCGAAGATATAAGCGCTGAGATAGGGATTGCCGCCTGAGCTCTCTACCAGCACGAAGTTGCCCCTGCTGTCTTCGACGAGCGATTCAGGTTCAATCCCGGTCGTCGCCTGGTTTTTGAGCTCGGTGAGTGAGTAAGTGGAGTTGGAACTGGTGATGGAAAAACCTGTGATATTTCCGGTGTTGGTTCCATTCCAATTTGCGACGAAGACGTCATCGCCGGCGGGGTTGGGCAAGATGGCGTGGGGGCCGCTGCCGCCGCTGGCGTAGGGGGAGCCCTCTTTCGTCTGCTCGGCAAGCGAACCACTTGTTGCGTCGATGGTAAAGACGCGCAGCCCGCCGGAGCTTGATACGGCAGCGGCTTCTCCCACGTACAGCAGGCTGTTCGTCGGGTCCACGGCCACAGCGAGAGCGGCTCCGGTCGTCGAGGTAACCGGGTTTTCAGTGACGTAGGGTCCTGAGGCGTTGCCAAACGGGTCACTTCCCGCAGGGTTGAAGCCGAAAGCCGCGGTTCCGGAGGTGCCGCAGGCAACAAACACAAATTCCGTGTTGGAGCTGATGCTGATATTGTCGCCGTTGGACGCGATGGCGAGTTGATCAACGGTCGTGGGGTTGAGCGTGACGGTGCAGGCCGGGCTCTGGTTGGTAACGCAGGAGCTTCCGGTGTTGATGAGGCCAGTCGTGCTGACGATCGGGATGGCGTTGAGCGTGCCAGTCCCCGAGGTTTCGACCAGCCAGGAGCCGGTGGCATCCACTTGCATCACCACGGCTGGATCGCTTGTAATGGCCAGCTTGGAGTTGCCTAGACTGAGAGCGCCGCCCGAGATCGAATAGAGGTAGATGCCGCTGAGCGTGCTGACGTAAAGAAAATCGTTATTGGGGGCCACTGTGATTGCAATGGGCGCGGCGGGCAGGGAGATGGAACTCCCAAGGGTCAAAGTGCCGGCGTTGATGTAATAGGGCAGCACCTCGGAGTTGGCTTTATCCAAAACATAAAAATAGCCGCTCGAAAGCGTGGTCGTGGTGGTGCCTCCGCCGCCCGAGGCGGGCGCGTCCCAGAATCCTGAGCAGCCGGCGAGAAAGGCTGCGGCCGCCAGCAGAATGGCGCCAAATTTGATCTTGCTCTTCACTTCCTGCGGCGTCGTTTTCTCAAATACTTTCATGCGGGGCCACTCCATCGGAATGCGTCCATAAGGATCCCAGGGTTGCTGCTCACAGAGTACTGCGCGGCGGCGCATCTTGTCCTCAATGGAGATTCCCTCCACGCTGACGGAAAAGGCGCGTCATGGGATAGACGCACGGGGAAGAAAATTCGCTCCGCCGGCACGGAGACTTGCGGTGTGGGAATTAATTCGGCCGGTCGCCGGATGCGGCGCGGCGGCGGAAGCGCTCATCCACCGGCTGACGGCCCTGAAACCCGCCATCCACGGAGTGCCAGTGCTCAATGGCAGGCTCGCCCATGCGCCAGCACAACAGGACGATTTCGTCGTTGACGCGGCAGGGAAAATCGAGCAAGCCCGATTCCAGATCTTTCACCTGCACCCCGATCGAGTCGATCTCCGCGAGACTCTCGTGCACGCGCTTCAGATGCGAATCCATTTCTGCGCGCTGCCGGGCCACGTCCGGCGCATTGACATGCATTCCGCCGGCAAAATAAATGCGCTGCGCCAATTCGTTCAGATCCGACTCGGCGGTTTGCGCCGAATGCTTGTTTTCCATGGCGCGCTTGAGCAGGGATTCCAGCACTGGGAGCAACGATTGCGCTTCTTCCAGTGTGAACGTTTTCATCGGCTGCATTTCAAATACCTGCGGATTACGACGAAGTCGAATTAAGTTTGCAAAAGCAAACCAAGGCATTCTATAAACCGCTGCGTGCGAGCAGAAAACCAGGCATCAGTGCGGCTTTATCGATCTTTGCACAGAGAGCGTCGTGGCTTGGCGCAAAAAAACGATCGCCAGACAAGCTTAAGGTTGCTGCCGCGCAGTTTCCTTGGACGTTCTTCGAAACCGGAAGAACGGAGCAGCGTGAAAAATTGCGCGCGACCGCCCCTATATCCGGCAACTTTAGGGTAACTTGCGCGCACCCATCCCGAAAAGCTGCCTTGGGGCCAATCCGTGCAACTTTTGTTGCAGGGGTAACCGAGGCGCGCCGTTGCCTTCCGCGCGCGACCCCAAATCCATCCTTCGATGGATTTGCGAATGAATGCGATGCAGAAAATTACGGACATTCCCGGCAGGGAACGCGATTCAATCCCGGGCGGGCAGCTCTTTTGAGATCGATGCCCAGTTGCTGGCACTTTTTATAGAGATGGCTTCTCTCCAGGCCAAGGGCCTTCGCGGTCTGTGTGATCTGGCGGCCGTGCCGTTCAAGTTCCGCGAGCACCTGAGCACGCTCGAAAGCGAGAACCCGCTGCGCGAGCGGGCCATTTGCATCACCGTAGGCGCTTTCGTGACCTGGAAGAACTGGCGGACTTTTTGGAGTTTCTGAAGTTGCGTGAAGAAGTGGTAGTGCGGACGCTGGAGGAAGTTTGCGCCGGACGTTCGGCATCCATCGCGCATGTGACTTTGTCGGATCGTGTGATTGCGGAAGAAGGGCTGGATAGCAGCGTTACCATGAAGAGGAGAATCAACTAATGGCGTATAGCGATAAAGTAATCGAACATTACAACCATCCGCGCAACGTCGGCTCGCTGGACAAGGCCGATCCGAACGTCGGTACCGGGCTGGTAGGCGCGCCGGAATGCGGCGACGTGATGAAACTCCAGATGAAAGTGAATCCGCAAACGCGCATGATCGAAGAGGCTAAGTTCAAGACCTTCGGTTGCG
>CAVXOO010000057.1:0-4983 GCA_963762945.1 uncultured Acidobacteriaceae bacterium
TGGTCCCTGCGTGATCGAGTCTGAAGCCCATGCGCGCACCATGGCTGAAGCGATTCAGCGCATCGCGGCCGATCTCGGAATTTCTTACATCTTCAAAGCCAGCTACGACAAGGCCAACCGCACCAGCGCTGGTAGCTTTCGCGGTCCCGGCCTTCTGGAGGGCGTGCGCATCCTGGGCCGCATTGCGAAAGATACGGGTTTGCCGGTGCTGACCGATGTGCACGAGCCCGCTCACTGCGAAGTAGCCGCCGAAGCTGTCGATGTGCTGCAGATTCCGGCTTTCCTGTGCCGCCAGACCGACCTGCTGGTGGCAGCGGGCCGCACCGGACGCGCCGTGAACATCAAGAAAGGCCAGTTTGTTGCGCCGTGGGATATGAGCCATGGTCTCGAGAAAGTTCGCTCGACGGGCAATGAGCGCGTGTTTCTTACCGAGCGCGGTTCGAGCTTCGGCTACAACAATCTGGTGGTCGATTTCCGCTCGCTTGCGATTATGCGCGGCATGGCGCCTGTGGTTTTTGACGGCACGCACTCGGTGCAGCAGCCGTCGGCGGCCAACGGCGTAAGCGGCGGCCAGCCGGAGTTCATTCCGCTGCTCGCGCGCGCGGCGGTCGCGGCTGGCATCGACGGGCTCTTTCTCGAGGTGCACGACGATCCCGCGAATGCGAAATCCGACGGGGCGAATGCGCTCGACCTGAAGCTGCTGAAGCCGCTGCTGGAGAGGCTGCTGGCGATCCGCTCCGCCGCCGCACAGGATTAGAGCAAAATCAGAATAAACGTGCCCTTGCAAAGAGTCCCAAGGGTGGCTTTTTCTTGAGGAAAAAGCCACTTGGCAGCGTCGCTTTCGGGGTACAGCAATTCTGATTTTGCTATAGGCGCAGCTTCGGCCATCATCGCTTCGCCTGATCGGCGACCACAATCGTCTCCGCAATCCGGTCGTGCACGCAGCGGTGATTTGGATAGAGAAAATACTGCAGGAATCCGAAGCCGCCTTCGAGCGCGCTGGCGCCGTAGCCGAGGGCCCGCTCGATCGACTGCCATAACGTAATCCTCTGGTGTTCGAGCGAAACCACGCGGATGCGCAACAGCTTCTTGCCCAATGTCAGCCCATTCGTTCGCCAGACGCAGAGGCCGAAATAGAGTACCAACCACAGCGCC
This sequence comes from uncultured Acidobacteriaceae bacterium, assembly GCA_963762945.1. Lineage (GTDB taxonomy): Bacteria > Acidobacteriota > Terriglobia > Terriglobales > Acidobacteriaceae > Telmatobacter. The sequence continues at coordinate 1,156 of CAVXOO010000057.1, forward strand.
CACGCCACTTCCGTTACCTGTTGAAACTCGAAACGCGCCTGCACGTGGGCCGAGCGATAAAGTTCTTCGTGAATGCCCAACCTGTCGAAGAGCAGAAAATGCAAGCCGGCAATCGCCGGGCCGTAGGACCCGAAACCAGCACCATGTCGATCAGGTATGCAGCCAATCGCCTTCCGAAGGACGCGAGCGGCACGTCGGCAAGCGAGTCCGCGCGCACGCTCTCATGCGGGTCGAAGATTCCAGGCTTCCTTGTGAATTGCATAAAGACAATATATCGCTGCTGCGGCGATCGCTCTGCGCACGCTGTGAGGGCGCAAGGGTTTCCGAATTTAAACTGCTCAGGCCGCAGATGGGAACGTTTCTTGCCATCCACTCCGCAGTTTCTTAGAGGTTTCTCATCCAACACGGCGCAGAGCCCTTCGCATTGTTGCAATCCGCTGGTCAGGCCTCGGGTTTTCCGGGAATCTTCTCCGTTATTGTCAAAGCGCGGCGGATTCAGCGGATGGACCATTTCACTTCGGCCAGTTTTTGCCGATAGGTAGAGGAGTCGCGATTTATCGCTGACGACGAAGCACACGCCCATGCGGTTCGTGGTTCCAACCGATACGCCAAACCGCGGGGCTTCCGTGTCCCGGCACGATCCGGGCCGGGAGCGCCGCGTCTACGAGCGCTATTCGCTCGACGAGGCTTTTGGTCATCTGAACTACCGCGGAGCCATGATTCCCTGCCGGTTCCTCGACATCAGCCTGGGCGGCTGCCGGGTGAGCACAGAAGGCCCTTTCGTATCGGGCGCATTGGCTCAGGTCGAAATTGTTCTCTTAATGTTTGGGTTGGTCCTGCGCATCGGCGGCGTGACGCAGTGGACCAGGAGTTGCGAAGTTGGCATTCGCTTCATGCACGATTCGCCGCGCTCGAAAAACCAGCTCGCCAGCCTGCTGACTTGCCTGATGGAAAAGGACGCCCAACAAGCGGCGCAGGAGATTTTCTCTCAAGCCGTCCTCGATCCGGAGACCAGTCCCACGCTGCTTCCTCAGGCCAGCCCACGTAAACCGGCGCACGCACCGGCTAGCCAGGCATCGGCCCGTGCACCGGAAAACCACGCAGAGCACCGGCCGATTCCGGCTTCTACCAGTCCTGCCCAGCCTCACCCGCCGGCAGAAACGGCACAGCCGCCTGCGCCGATCGGCGCGTTGGTTGCAGCAGACGACGAATGGCCCACCGTAATTCGCTTCCTGACCAGTCGCACTCACACGCGGGGTGTTATCACCGGCCTGAATCTGGAGGCGTGCGCCGTGAAAACCGCGGAAGCATTTCCGGGGCCATTGAACACCCCTGTTGAATTGAGCTTCCAGATCTGCGGCCTGCCATTTCAATTGCGCGGCGCGGTTGCTGGAAGCAACGGGCCACACACGGCACATATCCGCTTCCACGATCTCAGTCGGCGTAAACGCGAGGAGCTGCAACAGGTGCTCGACGAACTAAGCGAAGCTGCCGCGAAAGAGGAGTCGTGAGACGAACGACAGCCCGCGTGGACGCCTGGCTTGGCCAAGCGTAACAATCGGTGGTCAGCGCAATCCGCAATTCAGGTCTGGCGCCACGCCTTTCCCATCCAGCACGAAGCAGGTGATCCCGTTGGCATAGGTCTGCAAGGTGCGCACGTGCGCGTCTTCGAGTTCCTGGAGCACTTCCTCGCGCGGATGGCCGTAGCGGTTGTGCAGGCCGCATGAAATAACTGCCCATTGCGGCGCCACGCGGGCCAGGAACTCCGGCCGCGTGGAGGTGATGCTGCCGTGATGGCCGACTTTCAATAAAGTGCTTTGCAATCCCGGCTCGGCGAGCATGGCCTGTTCAACGGGCGCTTCCGCGTCGCCTTCGAGCATCACACTGGTTGCGCCGTACTGGACGCGCATCACCAGAGAATCGTTGTTTGTGGGCTCCGGACCGGGCTGATAACCGCGGAAGGGCGCCAGCACGTTGATTTGCACATTGCCAAATGCGAAGGCATCGCCGGCGCGAAAACTACGCACGCGCACATGCAGCGCAGCGGCTTCGTCCAAAAGCGCTCTGTAGGCGGCGATAGGTGGATTGTTGCCTACCCATAGCTCGTCGGGATGGAAATTCCGCAGAACTGCGGGCAGTCCGCCCATGTGATCGGAGTGCGCGTGGGTTAGCGCAACCGCATCGAGATGCCGAATGCCGCGTGCCCACAGCGCTGGCGAAACCACCTCTTCGCCGATGTCGAAATCTTGCGGAGCCTGGCGAGGGCCGCCGCCGAAACCACCGCCATCGATCAGGAGTGTTTTGCCGTCCGGCGTGATGACAAGCAGCGAATCGCCCTGACCGACGTCGATGGCTTCCATGAGCATTGCGCCACGCGGGCGGTCGATGGGCCGCGGCAGCACAGCGATGAGTGCGGCAAGGGCGAGCGCCACCCAGACGCCGCGGCGCAGCCATGGGCTCTTCTCGGCCAAGCTGGCGCGGGCCAATGCAATAGCCGCTCCGAACAACGCGCAAAATGCCGCCGACTGCCACAAAAGCGGGCCCGGAATCCGGAAATCGCCGAAGGCCATCGAGCCGAACAAGTGCACGAGGCCAATGCCAAGGTGCATGACCAATGCCACCACCATTGCAGGAACCACGGCGGCCGCGGGCCATACGGCGAGCAGAAGCAGAGTGACCAGCGCCGCCGGCATGAGCACAATGAGCAGCGGCACGATGAGCAGATTCACCGGCAAAGCGAAGATGGTGATGCGATGGAAGTAGATGGCCATGGGCAACGTCATGGCCAGCTCAACGACGCAGGAGACCACGAGCAACTCGACCGCGCGAATCCAAAAGCGCAAAGACCAGGGGAAAACGCGCCAAGCAATGCGTGGGTTCACGGCGCGTTCGAGGCGCTCGGCAATCATGCGCATTGTCACGCGGAACTCGGCGAGTTTTGGCGGGAGCTTGATGTCAATTGCGACTAATCTGAGGTCGCGGATGGCGGCGGCGTAGGGATGGATCGTGCATGCGAGCAACGGCGCGGCCACACCGGCAACGGCGATCACGGCCAGCAGCGTCATCTGCAGGCTCGAGTCGAAGAGACTCCGCGGGCTGACCACCATAGCAATACGAGACTTAATGAGTAGACTAAAATAATAAAAGTTACGTATTGCTACTTCACGAAACGGATCCCAACGAGTGATTGCCATGAGAGTTTACCTCCAGATGATTTTTGATTGGTGGGCCGGACTGTGAGTCTCGGCCGCTCAACCAATCTGATGGAATCATAGCACGAACGATTCATAAAATATGCGCGTATTGTGCTCATATTTGTAAATAAAGATATTTGTATTAATTTTCAACAACTTAAGTTAGACTTCAGAACGAAGCAAGCCTATGCTTCCCCAGAATCAGCTTCTTATCTTCGACGTAACGCTCCCGCCACCGACGCATGTGCCGGTCGCTGATCCCGAGGATCTCCGCCGCCTGCCACCAGGTGATCTTCTTTGCCATCGCTTGCAACATTACGTCCTGTACTTTCATCGCCCGCTCCATCGCGGCCCTCGGATAAGCTTCCATGCTCCGCATGGTCTCCCATCCTCACCGCCCGCAAAGCGGACATATCATGTGCTATCTCAACCGGACATATCATGTGCTACCGACAGTGCGACTTTGGGATCTTGACAACATCCAGATCAGTGAAAATCCTGTGCACTCCCAGCATCTCTAGCGCGGGACGGAGATCAGATTCCAAGTGGAACCTAAACTTGGGAAGGTCGATTGCGCCAGGTTCCTGCATTAACACCGGGTCAATCTTCCCAGGATCATTGGCCAACTCGTTCT
>CAVXOO010000058.1:0-7743 GCA_963762945.1 uncultured Acidobacteriaceae bacterium
TGGCGGCGATTTTTGGTGTCGCGTTTGTGGTGATTCTGGGACGCGGGATTGAGTTCCGGCATTGAGAAGTCCGAAATGCTCCCCAATTGTTTTGCTGGCCGTCTAGTTTGCTGGCCGTTGGGGTCGCGAGTGCGCCCGGGGGTCGTTTTCGTTACCAAAATGTACGAAAATGTACGACGTTTTACGACTTTTTCGAGGATGTTTTGTTGAAAACAAATGAGTTAGATGCGATTTTTATACCCCAGGGGGGTATAAAGAAATTTTTTTCTTTCATTTCCATCCGAAGGGCCTCCGAGTTGGCGGCATCGATCTTTTTTCAGGGCTTCTCATGGATTGATTGTCCCGCAAAGAGGGGAAATTATCGGCAAATTGCGGCGGGGATTTCTGGGGTTTTATTTTTAGTCGCTTAGCGGCGGATTGAGGTTTTTGGCGGGAGCGAGGCGGCTGCGCGGGGCTTCTTTGAAGGTGGCGTCGTGGCGATGGGCGTTGTAAGCGGGCTGATTGCCGTCGAGGATTTGCTTGATGGTGAGGATTTGCGGGCGGGGGTAGGTGCTGCCGTCGGCGGATTTGTAGAGGCCGGCTTCGGCGGCCTCATGTGGCCTGTTCGGGAACAAAGGCAGAAATGCTGCAAATTCTGGAACCGAGGGTAAACTGTCCTGATTCCCACAGGCTGATTTCGACATTCTTTCGCTGTATTATCGCTTCAGGGTGCTCCGGAAGGGAAATCATGGGACCGGCGACGCTTTTCAAATTTCACCAAAAAGCAGATGCATTCATGGAATGCAAGGACAATCTGGCGTTTATGCGCCCGATAAGATCCGGATCCGTTCAGCTGATCGTGACTTCGCCTCCTTATAACATTGGGAAGTCTTACGAGAAACGTCGCCTCCTTGAACCATATGTGAATCAGCAGGCTCAGGTCATCTCGGAATGCGTACGCCTTCTGAGCCCACATGGATCGTTATGTTGGCAGGTCGGCAACCATGTGCAAGACGGCGAGATTTTCCCCCTGGATATGGTTCTCTACCCCGTTTTTCGGGATCATGGACTTCACCTTCGCAATCGGATTGTCTGGCATTTTGAACACGGACTACATTGCTCCAACCGGCTTTCTGGGCGCTACGAAACCATCCTCTGGTTCACGAAGTCGGACGAGTATGTGTTTAACCTCGATCCCATTAGGGTCCCGCCAAAGTATCCCGGGAAGAAATATTTCAAAGGACCGAAAACCGGACAGCTCTCGTGCAATCCGCTGGGCAAGAATCCGGGCGACGTGTGGATTTTTCCGAATGTAAAGAACAACCATGTGGAGAAAACCACGCATCCTTGTCAGTTCCCGATCGAATTGGTCGAAAGGCTGGTACTGTCTCTAACTCATCCTGGGGATGCTGTGCTCGATCCTTACATGGGGGTCGGTTCTTCGGTGGTCGCCGCCATCAAGAATGACCGCTACGGGTATGGGTGCGATGTGGTACAGGAGTATGTCGATATTGCTTGGGATCGGGTTGCCGATCTGCACAGCGGCGCTTTGAAAATGCGCCCGATGAACAAACCCGTTTATGATCCTTCACTACCTGGAGGTGGCCATCGGTGAGGATCGTCAGGCAATACTCGCATCTTAACGGCCTAGAGTTCTTGCAGGTGCATAAGCCGAAACTTTGGAAGGAGATCACGAGTGTGATCCTTGGCTTGAACGCAGAGTCGTGTCACACCAAGGTTTCGAAGGAAAAACGGACAAAGGATAAGGTTCTTTATTCTCCGGTTGCGATGAATAGCGCATTGAGCGCGGCGTTTAAGGCGCACGGATGGGGTGAACAGAGGACCTCTTATTGGGTCACTTCCGACGCACAGCTTATTCGCAAGACGATGCACCTACCGGCCGCGCAGCAAAAGACGGAGATAGAAAATGCCGGCTTGCAGCCTATTTTTTCCTACAATCAAACGGATTTCGTGAAGGAGCGATTGGCTGTCGAAGTACAGTTCGGGAAATACTCCTTCGTGGCTTACGATTTGTTCGTCAAGCATATGGCCTTCTTTATTGGCGATGTAATAGATGTGGGAATAGAGATTCTGCCGATGAAGGAGCTTCAGGGGGAGATGTCCTCCGGGGTTGCCTACTATGAAGGTGAACTGTACAACCTGATTCGAGAAGGGCGCGGCGTTCCTGCCGTTCCCCTCATTCTGGTTGGAATCGCGCCGTAGCCGCAATCTCGCGGAGGCGTGGTCCCCCACGGACGAAGACCTGTCCGTGAGGGCCCCAGGGCGGGATTTACGCGCGGCTTCGCAGCGTACTTGCTTTCTTCGGTAAATGCGGCGCGGTTCTCGGGGCTATTCCCGGCTAAAGCTTTTAGCTCTTTCTTTTCCTTGTTCCCGGCCTTTATCCATCGCCGCGTTCGCCAGCTTGTCGGCTTCTTTGTTGCCGCCGCGGATCGTGTGCCGGGGGTAGTTCGGTTTTGCGCTCGAAGAAGCGTTTTTTGAGTCGCTGAGCGGGCCGTTCTACGAACCGCCAACTCGCTTCGGCTAACAAAATCGACAGGGCAAGACTGGCGATCTCCGTGAGGGCTAAAGTGCGTGCGGGGTGCGCCAGGGCTAGCTTCCAGTGGACTGCCGCGGATAGTTGGCCAAGGCCGTAACTTACCGGAAAATTGATGAGGTAGAGGCCGTAGCTGCGCGCTCCGAAGTATGCGAGGACGCGGTTGCGCAGGGCGGCTGACAGGGCAGAAGGCAATCGATGCTGCGAGGCAGCGAAAACCAGCGTGGCCGTAAGGACGCTGATAGCCGGAATGGCGAAGAGCTCAGCCAGGAAAAAATCGCGGACGAGGCTGCGTCTGAGAAAGACCACCGCAGCAACCACTACGGCAAGCGCAACCCACGCGATCGCGCTCCAACGCCTGGCCAGCCACTCTCGCGCGGAAGGCAGTTCGGCGACGACTGCTATCGCACATCCCAGGGCAATACCGTCCATGCGTAAGGGTGTCGACTTATAGAGAAACAATCGGCCTGCCCCGGCTGCGATTGCCGCAAATCGACCCAAGAATGAAAAAGCCGCGAGGCATAGCGCCAACTTGAGAAGCGCCGGCTTGGAGATTCTCCAGGCCGCCTGAGGCCAAATCAGATAAAACTGTTCTTCGACTGCCAGCGACCAGAAGTGCGCTAAAGGAGTGAGCGTAAGTCCAGCGAGGTCGGTAAAATTGCCCAGGAAAAACAAGTAAAAGAGTACCTGTAGCCTCGGGGCTTGATGCACAAAACTCAGGACCACGACAAATACAACCAGGAATGCCGGGAGAATGCGAAAGGCCCGGTTGCGGTAGAAGCTCTTCCAGTTGGAGCCGTCGCTGAGCAGAATCCTGGTAATGAGAAATCCGGAGAGGACAAAGAAGATATCGACGCCAAGCCAACCGAACCCCAGGAAATGCGCCAAAACTCTCACGGAAAACGTCTGTGGGAATCCGTCAAAAGCAAAAACATGGTCGAAGACGACAACGAGCACCGCAATGCCCCGGAGTCCGTCGAGTTCCGGGATGCGCATTTGCGGGGAAGTTGAGGGGGGACCTCCGGACATGGAGCAGATTATAACTTCGCGATCGCGGTCCATAGGCGATTTTTGGGGAAGCGGCAGGCGATAGGGCCGCTGCGGATGGGCATTTCGCCGGGCCATTTCGCCGGATTGATGCGCCGCGTTTACCCCCGGGCCTTTTGTTTCCGGGTGCGCCGAGGTTACGCTTTTGAGGCCTGGGATATTCCTATCTACAGTTTTTTATGGCCTTCTCGTTCCCTTGTTCCCTCGGTCCCTTGGTCCCTGCCTTGATCCATCGCCGCGTTGGCCAGCTTGTCGGCTTCTTTATTGCCGCCGCGGAGGGTGTGCCGCATTTCGAAGGCGTCGAGTTTGCGCGACATCCAGCGCGCTTCCTGCCAGAGGGGCTGCAAGCCGGGGCTTTTCACCTTGTAGATGCCCTTGATCTGGCGCACCATGAGCTCGGAGTCGGAGACGACGCGAAGCCGCTTTACGCCGTTCGCGAGGGCCCAGGCGAGGACGGCGAGCAGGCCTTTGTATTCGGCGAAATTGTTGGTCTGGCGGCCCAGAAACTCGCTTAGCCGCGCCACCACCTGGCCTTCGGGGTTCTCGATCACTGCGCCGTAGCCCGCCGGACCGGGGTTGCCGCGCGATCCGCCGTCGCAGTGCGCTGTGAACCAGCCGGCGGACGTGGCCGCGCCGGCATCAGGCTCATTTTCAAAGAGATTTCCAGTCATTGATTTTTAGTGTAAAGGAGCGAGTGTGAGTGTGAGTGTGAGTGCGGGTCGCCGGTGCATACGCCCAACGGCCCTAGAGCTGGTTGCATAAATGGGCTGAAGCGATGAACAAACTTCCCTCAGGGGTTAAAACCCCCGGTATTTTCTGCCCCTTTCGGCCCGACTAATGTCGTGCCCTTATTACAAAGCCCGGTTTGCGTAACCAGTTTTAGCCCCGCAGCCCCGCAGTCCCGCAGCCCCGCAGTCCCGCAGCCCCGCAGCCCCGCAGTCCTTGGTTCTTAGACCATCCCGACATATCGATTTGGCAAATGCTCCTGAAATCAGGCGCTCGAAGCGGGTACGTTGACGAAAGACAACCGCAGATCCTTCGACTCCGCAGGCGCAAGAAACCGCACCTGCTTCGCTCAGGATGACAGATCATTTATTTATCAGGCATCCACAGGTTGCTTAAATGTCGATACCGCCTCTAGAGCTTGTTGCACAAATCCGCCCGACTGATTGAAAAGCGATCCTCAGGGGCTAAAGCCCCAATATTTATGCGGCTTTTGCGGCACGACTAAAGTCGTGCCCTTTCACGAGACCATTTATGCAATCAGTTTTAGTCCCGCAGTCCCGCAGTCCCTTAGTCCCTGAGTCCCTGGTCCCTGCTTCCCAAACCGCTCCTTCAGCGTCAATTAGACAGCGCACAGGTTTCACCTTCCGGGAGCGGAGCCGATGGAAGCAGAGGCAGTCAGTATTCCACTCGCCCCGGTTCAGGCAGCTGCGAGTTTGGCTCGGCCAGCTCGGCTGGGGATACAATCCTCCTCAGGTATGGCTGCGACGAGGGCGATGAACGGGACGGACCGGGGGAGCTCGAGCCCAAACGATGGGACTCGGACAGAGGCGCGCCGCTTAGAGGAGCGCGCGCACAGCCGTGCGCTTGAAATGGACCTGATCCGCGAGGCGCAGGCCGGTTCGCGCGCCGCCTTCGATGCGCTGGTGCGGCAATACGAGCACCAGGTGCTGCGCCTGGCTTTGCACCTGACGGGATCGGAACACGATGCCGAAGTACATTTACCAGGAGGCATTTCTCAAGGCCTACCGGTACCTCGGCAACTTCCGCTTCGAGTGCTCGTTTTACACGTGGATTTATCGCATCGTCACCAACCTGTGCCTGGACCAGTTGCGCCGGCGCAAGACCCGTCGCGAAGACCATGCCGTGGTGGTGGACCGGAGCGGCGAAGAGATCGACCGGCTGGCTTCGGTCTCAGACGAGCGATCGTTTTCAAACCCGGCGCGCGAGCTGGACCGCAAGCTGCTGGGCGAGCGCATTCAGGCGGCGCTGACGAAACTGACGCCGCGCGAGCGGATGGTCTTCGAGCTGAAGCACTACCAGGGGCTGAGGCTGCGCACCATCGGCGAGATGTTGAACACTACGGAAGAGACCGCCAAGAATACGCTCTTCCGCGCAACGAAAAAGTTGCGAGTGCAACTGGCGGAGTTGAAGTGACAAATAGCTTCTAGCCGCTAGCTTCTAGCTACTAGCTTTGCCCAGGCAAGGCGACAGGGCTGAAAAACGAAACGGCAGATTGAGCAAGACGAAGCTAGGAGCTAGTGGCTAGAAGCTGGTAGCTGTTCTCGGGTGGAGATGCAGGGCTCGGGCTGGAACGCAACGGGCTGGAAGAAGAAACGATAAGCTCGAACCTCGCACGATGAGCTAAGAGCTAATGGCTAAAAGCTGGAAGCTGTTTTTTGAGGCATTGAGGACGTAGACATGAATTGCGAATTAGCACACGAGAGGATCGTGACGGCAACCTACGGCGAGTTGCCTGACGAATTGGCGCACGAGCTGGAAGGGCATGTGTCCGGCTGCGCGGGCTGCCGCGAGGAGCGCGAGCAGGTGCTCGAACTCAAGGCGATGGCCAATGCGCATCCGGTCGCAGAGCCGGGAGCGAATCTGATAGCCCGCGCGCGCCTGCGCCTGGATGAAGCGCTGGACGCGCTGCCGCCCAGGCGCTGGTATGAGCGGCTCAGCCAGCGCATTCTCAACAACTTCGCGAGCCTGACGGCCGCGCCGGTTGCGGCGATGCTTTTGTTGGCGGCGGGGGCTGGCGCCGGCGTTTTGGGCGGGTACGAATATGCCGAGAATCGCGCCGCCCACGCGGCCGACGCGCAAGTCGCAGCGCCAGCCGGCGTCAAAGTGCAGCCTGAAGCAGCGCTGCCCGCGCTGTCCAATGTGGCCAGCGTCTCCGGCATTGTGCGCCAGCCCAACAGCGAGATCGTGGACGTGAGCTACAACCAGATTGTGCCGCGGCAGGTGGAGGGCTCGCTCGACGATCCCGAGATTCGCCAGTTGCTGATGATGGCCACGCAGAACAATTCATCGCCGGGTGTACGCGGCGACTCCGTGGCGCTGCTTGCGGCCGAGTGCCGTGCTGGCCACAGTTGCCAGCCCACCGGGATTCGCGAGGCGCTGATGGTGGCGCTGCGCTACGACCACAGCGCGAAGGTGCGCCAGAAGGCGCTTGAAGGCCTGGAGCCTTATGTCGCGGACGACGTGCGGGTGCGCGACGCTGTACTTGAATCGGTGTTGAACGATAGCGATCCGGGCATTCGCTCGGCTGCCATCGGATTGCTCGAGCCGGTTGACGCCGACACCAGCGTTCGCCAGGTGCTCTATTCCGTCTCTAATTCCGACGACAATGTCCAGATCAGGAATGTTTCCCGGCAAGTTTTGAGCCGGATGCCGGAGACGCAATAAACTCGCTTACCCTTCCGGCCACTGCGCCGTCATAAGAAGCGCAGACCGGACGATGAAGTACTGGAGACGCAGTGATGAAACACCTTTTGAGGCCGTACCGTAAGTCGTATCGAATTTCTGGAGTTTGCGCAGTTTGCTCGGCCGCGCTGGCCTGCCTGCTGCTTGCACCGCGGGCGGCGCGCGCGCAGTCGGGAATGCTTGCGCCCATCTTCGCCGATCCCGATCCAGTCGTCGCACACACGGGGCCGGCCGGCTATCTGGGCGTGGACGTCAGCGACGTTGACGCCGATAAGGCGCAGGCGCTCAAGCTGAGGGAAACGCGCGGCGCACTGATCACGCTCATCGATCACGACGCGCCCGCAGGCCAGATCGGCCTCAAAGTTAACGACGTGGTGCTGGCTATCAACGGCCAGAACGTGGAAAACGCCGAGCAGTTGCGCCGCATGTTGCGGGAGCTTCCGCCGGGCCGCAAGATTTCGCTCGAGATCAGCCGCGACGGCAACATTCAAACCCTGGCCGTGCAACTGGCGGATCGCAAGGCCATGGAACAGAGCATCTGGTCGCGCATCGGCATGGATGCTGACGGGGTTGCGCTGGCTTCGCCGGTGCCGGCGATGGGCGTCGTGGCGGGCGGCGACGCGCCGATGCCGAGCGGCTTCCATATGCCGTTCTTCACCAGCACGCTCAATGTGGGCGCGCTGGTTGAGCCGCTGACTTCGCAGATGGCCGAGTACTTTGGCGTGAGCAATACA
>CAVXOO010000059.1:0-3889 GCA_963762945.1 uncultured Acidobacteriaceae bacterium
GCCCGAAGAACGGCTTCATCTCCATGCGCGACTACACGCTGCAGATGAAGATGGTGGGCTATCTGCATACGATCTATCCGCGCGTGCACATCAGCTTGCATGCGGGCGAATTGACGTTGGGCCTGGTGCCGCCGGAGGGTCTGCGCTTTCACATCCGCCAGGCTGTGGAGCTGGCCCATGCGGAACGCATCGGCCACGGCGTGGACGTGATGCGGGAGGACGCCGCCGCGGGTTTGCTCAAGGAGATGGCCGCCGGGCACGTGATGGTTGAGATCAACCTGAGCCTCGAATGAGGGGATTCTTGGCGTGAAGGGCGCGGAGCATCCGTTTCCGATCTATCGCGCGGCGCATGTGCCGGTGGCGCTTTCGACCGACGACGAGGGCGTGATCCGCATCGACCTGACACACGAGTATGTGCGCGCCGCGCTCGACTACCACCTGAGCTACGCGGAGCTGAAGCAACTGGCGCGGACGGGCATGGAGCACGATTTTTTGCCCGGCGTGAGCTTGTGGGCGAGGCCGGATGATTTTTTGGCGCCGGTTGCCGCCTGCAAAGGCCAGACGCTGGGCGCAGCCAATCCGGCCGCGGCATGCAAGGAGTTTTTGCGGGGCAGCGAAAAAGCCGCTGCGCAATGGGAACTGGAGCGGAGATTCCGCAATTTTGAAGCGAGGTTCTGATGGACAACGAGCGGATTCGCGAGATTTGCCTGAAGCTGCCGCACGTGAAAGAGACGTTGAACTGGGGCCACCACCTGGTCTACTGGGCCGGCGACCGCGAGATCGGCGGAAAGATGTTTGCCATGACCGATCTGGACGGCACGGGTACCGGCGTGTTGTGGTTCCATTCGGGCGCGGAGCGGTTCCACGAGCTTCTGGAGCGCGAGGGAATTCTGCCCGCCCCTCACTTGGCGCGAGCGCACTGGGTGGCTGTGGAACGCTGGGACGTGCTGCGGCCGCGCGAGATCGAAGACGAGCTGCGCCGGGCGCATGCGCTGATTTATGAAAAACTCCCCAAGCGGACGAAGACAGTTCTCGCGATGCCGGAGAAGGAACGCGCGAAGCTGATCGGCGAGCGAAAGAAGACGCTGGCGGCACGTACGAAGACGAAGCGGAAATAGAGGAACTCTGAGGCGCTCTCACTCGTAAAAGAGATTGCGGGGTTCATGCGAGCATTTGCTCCGAGGTGGTGAAATCATGATCAAGTTTCTACTCTTTTGCATACTGCTTGTGTTGTGCTGGCCGCTGGCTCTGGTGGCGCTGGTGCTCTATCCGCTGGTGTGGCTTTTGCTGCTGCCGTTCCGGGTGGTGGGCATCGCCGTGGGTGGTGTGCTGGAGCTGGTGAAGGCGATCATACTGCTGCCGGCGCGGGTGCTGCGGGCTATTTGAGGGCCGTACCGCCGCCTCGACATCCCCTTCGACGATGCAGTTGCGTGAGCCTATGGCGTATCGGGTCTGCTGTGACGAATGACGCCTGGAGCAGTCTTAACAGGAGAGCGGTTCACCGTTTTCACTGTCCACTGTTCACTGTCCACTGTTCACTGTTTGCTGTCTGCTTCTACGAGGAGACGATGAGGATCGGGAAACTCGCGACGATGCTTTTTGTGGTAATGGCGCTCGTGGCGCCGGCAATGCATATTCATGCGCAAGCGCCCGCGCCTAGCGACGAGGCGCAAAAGAACGCGCAGCAGGCTCGGGCGGCGCTGGACGCGATGGTGAAGGCGCTGGGCGGTCAGGCATGGCTCGACCTGAAAAACCAGGTGCGGCAGGAGCACATTGCCGCGTTTTACCAGGGCAATCCCGACCTGGGCACGGAGGAAATATTCAATTTCCACCAATGGCCCGACCACGACCGCATTGAAGTGACCAAGCACCGCGATGTGGTGGAGTTTTTTGTGGGGCGCGAGGGCTGGGAGGTGACCTACCGCGGCAAAAAGCCACTGGATAAGGACATCCTGGACGACTACCTGCGGCGGCGCGACCACTCGATCGAGACGGCGGTAAAGGTCTGGCTGAAGGACCCGAAACGATCCTGGTCTACGAGGGCCAGCGCATGGCCGAGCGGCATCTGGCGGAGCAGGTGACGCTGATCTCGCCCCAGAACGAGTCCATCACCATCCAGATGGACGTGGCTACGCATCTGCCTCTCGCGCGCATCTTTGAGTGGCGCGACCCCACCTACCACGACAAGAACATCGATACCGAGGAGTACGACGACTATCACACCATCGACGGCTTTCCTACGGCGTTCAACATCACGCGGCTCAAGAATGGCGACACGGTGCGGCAGTATTACTTGTCGCACGCCAGCTTCAACCAGAATTTGCCCGCGGATTTCTGGGACCCCGACGCGGCGGCGCGGAAGGTGAAGAAGTAGCGGCGGAATGTTAGCCATTCAAAGCATGGAGCCGCACTATTTATAATCCTAGCGAGCGTTCACGGCATTTTCGGAAATGATGTAGCCATTGCGAGGTTCATACCGGGTCGTCGCTTCTTGGGGTCGCGCCGACTTGGATATGTGCTTTCGGTAAAAGGTGTTTCCGGAAATGCGATAGCCCCATTCCAAGCGTTCCTGAGGAGCCGCCGCATGACCTTTTCCATCCAGGAAATCATGGATTTCCTGCCCCACCGTTACCCCTTTCTGCTGATCGACCGCATTATTGAGTTTGAGCGCGCCAAGAGCGTGGTCGCCATCAAAAACGTGACCATGAACGAGCCGTATTTCCAGGGGCACTTTCCCGGCGCGCCGCTCATGCCAGGCGTGCTGATTGTTGAAGCGATGGCGCAGGCCGGAGCGGTGCTGATGCTTTCGGAGATGGAGGACCGGCACTCGAAGCTGGCGGTCTTTACCGGAATCGACGGAGCCAAGTTCCGCCGTTCGGTGACGCCGGGCGATCAGCTTCGCATTGAAGTGGGCGTGGTGAGTTTTCGTCCGCGCTTCGGCAAGATGGAAGGCAAGGCCTACGTGGACGGCAAGCTGGCCTGCGAGGCCACGCTGACCTGCATGATCGTGCCGCGCGCGCAGGAATCGAAAAAGCAAGCGGATTCTTCCGAGGCAGCCCCCGCAACGGAGACAGCGTGAGCATTCATCCCAGCGCGATCGTTGCCGCGGGGGCGCGGATTCCGGCCTCGTGCACCATCGGGCCGTACTGCACGATTGGGCCGGAGGTGGAACTGGGCGAGGAGTGCAATCTCATCTCGCATGTCGTCATTGACGGCCGCACTAGGATTGGGGCGCGCAATACGTTCTATCCTTTTTGCTCCATTGGCGTGGCGCCGCAGGATTTGAAGTACAAGGGCGAGCCGACGGAGACTGTGATCGGCGATGGCAACACCATTCGCGAGTGCGTGACCATCAGCCGCGGCACCGCGGGCGGCGGCGGCGTAACGCGGTTGGGTTCGGGCTGCCTGCTTATGGCCTATGCGCACGTGGGCCACGACAGCCAGGTGGGAAGCCGCTGCATTCTGGCCAACTCGGCCACGCTGGCCGGCCACGTGATTATCGAGGACGATGTGACGCTGGGAGCGTTTTGCCCGGTGCATCAGCATTGCGTTCTTGGCGCACACGCGTTTATCGGCGGCGGAACGATTGTCACGCAGGACGTGCTGCCATTTTCGCTCACCTCGTGCCGGCGCGAGAACAAGGCCTTCGGGATTAATAAAATCGGCCTGGAACGGAAGGGCTTTTCGCCGGAGCGATTGCAGCGACTGCAGAAAGCCTTCCGGTTTTTGCTTGCTGCCAAACTCAATACCACGCAGGCACTTGAAAAGATGCGGACTGTCGAGGGCGACGACGTGGCGGTGCTGATCGGGTTTATCGAACGCAGCGAGCGCGGAGTGATCAAGTAAAACACGTACAGGAAAGGCAACGAATATGCGTGCTTGTAAAATA
>CAVXOO010000060.1:0-8956 GCA_963762945.1 uncultured Acidobacteriaceae bacterium
GGAGTTTGCCGATTGGATCGAGAGCCATCTCGAAAACTGGACGGTAACCAACAACGGAGTGCTCGATGCCCAGATCAAGCGGTATTACATGCGCATCCGGCCGCCGGAGTGCGGCGAGGCCTACGCGCACGAAAGCTGCGGCAAGGAGTTGGTGCGGCTTTCGAACCGGCCGCCGGGGACGCGCAGCGAATTCGAGGCGCGCGAGATTATCGACGCGGGTTTTCTGGAACTCGTGCGCTACGGCGTGCGCCGCGCCGAGGATCCGCTCATTGTGGATTCGCTGAAGGTGGTGGACGCGGTGCTGAAGCGCGATCTGCCGCAGGGACCGGGCTGGTTGCGCTACAACGGCGATGGCTACGGCCAGCGGCCCGACGGAGGGCCTTTCACGGGATGGGGCCAGGGGCGCGCATGGCCACTGCTTACCGGCGAACGCGCGCATTACGAGTTGGCTGCAGGCAAGGACATCAGCGGGCTGATCGAAACCTACGAGCGGTTCGCGAGTTGCGGGCAGTTGCTGCCGGAGCAGGTTTGGGACGAGGCCGACCGGCCAGAGCACCGTCTACGCATGGGGCAGCCGGCTGGTTCGGCAGTGCCGCTGGTGTGGGCTCATGCCGAGTACCTCAAGCTGATGCGCTCGGTCACTGACGGCAAGGTCTTCGACCGCATCGATCCGGTGTACGAGCGCTACTCGACGCCCGAGGGGCGCGAGCGGCGCCACAACGGCATCGAGATTTACAGCCGCATGCGGCCGCTCGAGCGCATCGACGCGGGAAAGACGTTGCGCATCCTGGAGGAGAGCCGATTCGAAGTGGTTTGGACCAGCGACGGCTGGAAGACATCGAACAAAACGGGAAGCAGGGGACTGGGCAGCGCGGGATGGAGCGCCGACATTATCCCGCCGGCCGGATGCGGAGAAGTGGAATGGACGCTGCACTTTACCGAGCAGGGCTCGGGGCCGGACGCCTGGCTTGGATACAATGTAAAGGTCAACGTTGATGCGGCTTGACGCCGTTGGATAGATACGTCTTAAGGCCGATTCGGCCGGTTGACTCGCAGCTCGGAGAAAGGAATTTCAAAAATAGTCATGGCTTCCAGCATTGCTTCACTCTCACTCGACGAGATTTCCATCGACACCCTGCGCCTGCTCGCCCTGGACGGCGTGGAGAAGGCCAAAAGCGGCCATCCGGGAGCGCCCCTGGGCTGTGCGCCAATCGCGTATGCGCTCTTCCACAAGATCATGAAGCACAACCCGGCGCACTCCAAGTGGGCGGATCGCGACCGCTTTGTGCTCTCGAACGGGCACGCGTCGATGCTGCTTTACGGGTCGCTGTTTCTTTCCGGCTACAAGGTGACGCTTGACGATCTGAAGAGCTTTCGGACCTGGGGATCGAAGACACCGGGGCATCCGGAGTTTGGCCTGACCGATGGAGTGGAAGCGACGACCGGGCCGCTCGGCCAGGGCTTCGCAATGTCGGTGGGCATGGCCATCGCAGAGAAGCATCTGGCTGCGACGTACAACAAACCAGGCTTCAGCGTGGTTGATCATCACACCTTCGCGCTTTGCGGCGACGGCGATCTGATGGAAGGCATCTCGCACGAGGCAGCCTCGCTGGCAGGAACCCTCAAGCTGGGCAAGTTGACGGTGCTCTACGACGACAACCTGATCACTCTCGACGGGCCTGCGAATTGGTGCTTCACCGAGGATGTCTACAAGCGCTTCGAAGCGTATGGCTGGCACGTGCAGCGGGTGATGGACGGCAACGATCTGGACGGCATCGAAGCGGCGATTGCGGCGGCCAAGGCTGTTACGGATATGCCGTCGCTGATCGGCGTGCGCACGGTGATTGGCTTTGGCAGTCCCAAGGCGGGCACAAATAAAGTCCACGGCGAAGCCATGGGCGCGGCCGATGTGGCGGCGACGAAAAAATTCTTCGGGTTCCCCGAGGATCAGAGTTTTATTGTGCCGGAAGATGCGCTGGCCAACTGGCGCGAGGCGGTGAAGCGTGGAGCCGCGGCCGAGGCCGAGTGGAACCAGCTCTTTGCCGGATACAAGGCCGCGTTTCCCGAGCTTGCGGCGGAGTTTGAGCGCACGCAGGCGGGCGAGCTGAAAGCGGGATGGGAGAAGTCGATTCCCAGCTTCGGAACGGAAAAGCCCATTGCGACGCGCAACGCGGGCCAGCAGATCATGAACGCGATCTTCAACGATGTGCCGGAGCTTTTTGGCGGGGCCGCGGATTTGACGGCTTCGACGAAAACGATTTTCAAGAACTCGGCGCATTTCGCGGCGGATCCGGCCGGGCGCAACGTGTTTTTCGGCGTGCGCGAGCTCGGCATGTGCGCGGCGGTGAACGGCATGGCGGCGCATGGCGGCGTGAGGCCCTTCGGGTCAACATTCTTCGTGTTCTCCGATTACGCCAAGCCGGCGCTGCGCATTTCGGCCATCATGGAGGTGCCTTCGCTGTTCGTCTTCACGCACGATTCGATCGGCGTGGGCGAGGATGGTCCCACGCACGAGCCGATCGAGCAATTGATGGCGCTGCGTGCGGTGCCCCATATTGTTGACTTTCACCCAGCGGACGCCAATGAGACGGCAGCAGCATGGCGGCTGGCGCTGGAGAAAAAGGGCCCATGCTTCTTCGCATTCACGCGCCAGGATGTGCCGGTGATCGACGCGTCGAAACGCGACATCTACGCGAGCGTAAGCAAGGGCGCCTATGTGCTCGAAGACGTGGCCGACCCGCAGGTGACTTTGATCGGCAGCGGTTCGGAAGTTTGGCTGGCGCTGGGCGCGGCCAAGTTGCTCGCCGCGGAGGGAATTCGCGCGCGCGTCGTCAGCTTCCCAAGCTGGAAGCTCTACGACGCGCAATCGGCCGAATACAAAGCCAGCGTGCTTCCGGCGGGCGTGCCCAAGTTGGCCGTCGAGGCAGGAGCTACGCTGGGATGGTGGAAGTATGTGGGCTCGAACGGCGATGTGGTTGGCCTCGATCGCTTCGGCGCGTCGGCTCCCGGCCCCATTGTGATGAAGGAACTCGGCTTCAGCCCAGAGAACATTGCAGCAAGGGCGAAGAAGCTGTTGAAATAGCGGAGTTAGCCGCGATTCACGCGTGTTAGCGGAGTTAGTGAGTGGTCTATCGGTATCAAGCTTTTCCTAACCGCGCTAACTCCGCCAACTCCGCTAGCTCCGCTGCCGAAAGGATCAACGTGAAGTTAGTTATTGCCTCCGACCATGCGGGATTCGAATTGAAAGAAGAGCTGCGCGCGAACCTGAGCGCGGCCGGCCATGAAGTTATCGACCTGGGAGCTTACAAGGTCGAGCCCGAAGACGATTATCCCGACTATGCCGTGAAGGTGGGCGAGGCCATCAAGGCCGGTGTGGCGCCGCGCGGGATTCTCATTTGCGGTATCTGGAGTGGGCGTGTGCGTGGCGGCCAACAAGATTCCCGGCATCCGCGCCGGCATCTGCCACGACATGTACTCGGCGCACCAGGGTGTGGAGCACGACGACATGAACGTGCTGGTGCTGGGCGCGCGCATTATCGGCGGCTCTTTGGCGATCGACCTCGCGCACACCTATATTGGAGCCACGTTCCAGGCGCAGGAGGTCCGGTTCGAGCGGCGTTTCAAGAAGGTGCTTGCGATCGAGGCTAAGTACATGTGCGGGGACGGGGAGAAGAAAGCCAGTTAGCGAGCTGCCTCATCCTTTCCGTGAAGTTAGGGCAATGGATGGTGCACCGATCCGGATAACTTGCTAACTCGCTAACCAGCTAACTCGCTAACCAGCTAACTCGCTAACTTGCTAACTTGCTAACTATGTATCCATTCGACGCGATTCTCTTCGATGTAGGCGGAGTGCTGCTGACCAACGGCTGGGACCACGGGGAGCGCGCAGCAGCGGCGGCGCGTTTCGGCCTGGATGTGCAGGCAATCGAAGAGCGGAACGCGAAGGTCATGGAAGCCTGGGATCGCGCCGAGATTGATCTCAATCAATATCTGGACGCGACAGTGTTCTATGAGCCGCGGGCGTTTTCGCGGGAAGAGTTCTTCGCCTTCATGATTGCCCAATCGCAGCCGCTGCCGAATGGTGCATTGCTCATCCTTGCGGAACTGGCCGCGGCCAATCCGTGCATGATCGCCGCCTTGAACAACGAAGCACGCGAGACCAACGATTACCGCTTCAGCCACTTCGGTCTGCGCCGGTATTTTCGCGTCGCGTTCAGCTCCTGTTACGTGGGGCTGCGCAAGCCGGAGCCGGCGATGTACCGTCGCGCCCTCGACATTCTTGGCAGCCCGCCCGGGCGCGTTCTCTTTATCGACGATCGCGAAGAGAATGTGACCGCGGGATTGGCGGCTGGCATGAAGGCAATCCGGTTCACCGGCGCCGATGCGCTACGCAGCGAGTTGGAGCGGTTGGGAGCGCTCTGAAAGCAGTTATTAGCTATTAACTGCTAGCTTCTAGCTTGTTCGGGCTAATGCATGCGTTTTTGCCATCCCGAATCCAGCAGTGATTGGGAAAAGTTACGCGCAGCTCAACGCTTCCATCCCGTGGCGCGCTTACCTGCGCGGTCGAGGACGAGCCGCAGCAGATAAACAAAGACCATAATATTGATCGTCAGTAAGCCGGCGTGGAACCACGTGAGACGGTGAAAGACTTCGAAGATCTCCCAGGGAAGAAACGATGCGGTAATGGCAAGCGTCAGGAACTCGCCCCAGGCCTTTTCGAGATAGAGACCGATGCCCTCGACGAGCGTGACGGTGGCGTAGCAGTAGGCCACAAAGCCGATGCGGCGCAGCAGGGGATCGTTGACCAGCGCGGCCTTGTCGAGGATGAAGTTGACCAAGTGCGACTCCGGATTGAAGCGCAGATGACGGGCAAGGAGATCGATCTGGTCGGCGATATTCTTGTGCAGAAGATGTTGCGCGCCCATCCCGATGGCGAAGAATAGAAGCGCATGGAAGAATTTGTAAACCGCAATCAGGAGCAGCAGGCGATTGTGGTTCTCGGATCGGCTGCGGGCTGGGAGACGAAGTCGGGCCATGGAGGAGTCAATCGCTGCTCTTCAAGGGTACATGATGCCGTTGAGTCAGCGAGCCGGCATGGAAGGGTGTTCGTGTCTGTCCGTATTAAAGCGGGCGCAGGAACCCAAGCCAATCCCAAAAAGGAAAGCCCGGAGCTTTCACCCCGGGCTCTTCAATGAACCTCTACGGTTCGTCTGCGCACGCCGCGAATCGACAGCGAAATGCCAATCACTGTCGGATGCTGCTCAGTAGATCCTGTAATTTCCGCTGGCGTGCAACATGCTCATCAAATAAAGCATTCCATCGTAGTAGCGCTGCTCCCCGCTCGGCACCGGCAGGCTCCACAGCGCATCGACGAAGGCCTTGGCGTTCGACCCATCCGTTGCTGCAAGGCCGCCCACGGCCGTGGTCGCCACCAGTCCCGGCGAGTGGTGTTGAATCAGCGGCTGTCCGTCCAGCGTGTAACTGTCATCGATCTTATCGATGCCCTGGCTGGCCAGGAACTTCTGCATCCTGTCGCTCAGCACCGGCTCATCGGGGTCCTTGCGCCACCAGGAGTAATCCACACTCCAATTGCTTATGCTGCGCCATGAGTCGTAAGCGAACGCAAACGGCTTTCCATTCCAACTTATCGCCGTTGTGGCATCCAAGTTACTTTGGTCTGGCGTAAGTCCAGTCTCGGGACCGGTCACCTTGGCGAATAAGTCACGGCTAACATCCGCAGCCTTGGCCCAGAACGCCCGGTCTTCCTCGGGTCCCCAGCGCGACCATAACTCGTAAAACGCCGGTAGATGATACGACGGATCTGTGTTGCCGCCGGGATAGTTAGGCACAAACTTGATCATGTTATGGTCTTCGTCAATCATCGGCCCGATGGTTTCTTTTTCCGGGCCGCGCGGACCGTGGAACCATCTGAGCGGCTTACCGCTGGCCTTGGCCTCCTCTTCCATGTGCCGGTTGGCCGGGCTCGGCCACGGATGGTCCGGCTCGACAAACGGCGGGTCCTCGGGATGAATCCTGAATGGCCCCTCGCCCGTCAGCACCGGGTGATGCCGCATGGTGCGCAGAAGGCTATCCGCTTCGGCCTGGTAGTTATAAATCCCTTTTCCGTCTCCCCAGCGGTGCGCGGCAAAGTAAAGCGACATTACAAAATACGATTCACCATCCGGCGCCGCCCCGATGGAGCGCGGCGTGCCATCGGTACTCATCGACCACGCAAAGTAACTTATCGAGGGATTTTTCGGATCGGTGATGAGCATGTACGTCTTCGCCCAGTTCCAGATCGCGTCGAATTCGCGCTTCTTGTTCATCTGGACGGCGATCATCATCCCGTAGCTCATGCCCTCGGTGCGCACGTCGTTGTTGTTCCAGTCGGTGATGTAGGCCAGGGTTCCGTTCTCGTTGGCCCCGGTCTCGAAGTAGACCCGCTCCTCCTGGCCGTCGCCATGGAAAAGCTGCTGGAATGCCTTATCGATTTTTGCCTTCGTCTCCTCGGGCGTGTGGCCAGCCTCGGCAAACAGGTCGCGGTAATGTCCGGACTTGAAGGCTCCTTCGCCGTCACCGGGGTAGCGCTTGATCTCGCCCAGCGGCGCATTCACATGCGGAGGCGGCATGGTAAAGCGCCCCCGCGTCGCCGTCAGCTCAAAGCTCCACGCTCCCGATTGCGTCCCCAGCGTGAATGCAATCGAATTCCCATCCTCCGCCGCGATTCCGCTGAAGGCGACTTTGTACTCGGTTCCCTGGTAGTCGCTGTCGAGCGAGAATTGGATGTTGTTGCCATCGATCTTTCCGCCGTAAATTTTGGCCGGGGTGGTCGGCAATCCTTCCACGCTCCCCGTCAGCGTATTTCCATCGGCCACAAAGTGAAATGTCAGAGGCACGCTCGCTCCCTGTAGATCGAAGGAGCCTCTCCAATCGCCATTCACATCCGCGGCCCATGCCGCCGGCAGCACCAGAACCAAAACCACCAATCCCGCCCATCGCGCCAGCTTCTTCATCCACGCCTCCAACACGGGTCAGCGCATGCTTCCCGTCACCGGAAGATTGTACATAATTTGCGGTTGTATCTGCGGCGATGCCGAATACGTCGTGGTCGTGCGTTTCTTCGGACTATCGAGCCCGCTTGTTTCTCTATCGCCTCAAGTGCAGCAGCGCATCGCGGTCCAACGGCTCGCCATCGAAAACGATGGCGGAGATGCGGCGCGCGTTCCAGACGTTGGCGGTGGGATCGGCGTCGAGGACGAGAATGTCGGCGCGGCGGCCGGTGGCGATAAGGCCGAGTTCGCTCCATCCGAATTGCAGAGAGTAGTTGTTGGTGGCGGCGGCAAGGGCCTCGCGCGGCGAGAGGCCGAGCCGGACCAAAAGCTCGAGCTCGGTGTGCAGCGAGATGCCGGGCATAGTGCCCATGGCGTCAGCGCCCGACGCGGCCAGGTAATGTGGCATGTCGGCATAGATGGTTTCGTTGATGTGCCAGAAGCGCAGCGCGGTGAGCCCGGCCTTCTTCTGCAAATCCTCTTCCATCCAGCGCTGCCCCGTGGCCGGCAGGCGGTGCGTCCAGTTGGGGAGCGGGTAGATCATGTCGCCGGTTTCGGGGTCGGAGGGATGAAACATGCGCCCTGGATCGAGCAGAGACGCGGCCTGCTCCTTCCACAGATTGCGATGCCCGGGCAGGTTCACGTAATAGAGGCTCAAGGCGGGCATGAGCGCGGCGTGGTGCGCGGCAAGGAACTTTGCGTAGTTGCGCAGGCGCAGGTCGGTGGGAGAAACGTGCTCGGAGTAGTCGTATGCGGTGATGGCCGCCGAGCCGTCGGGATCGTCGACGAGCGGACGCTGCAGTTCGTCGGGAATCACGCCGAGAACGTAGCGATCCATTTCGGGCAGCGCGTCCACGCCCGCTTCCACGCCCACGCGATACGGCGTGGCGCCGAAGATGCCGTAAGTCACGAGGCCCATCTCGTGAGCGCGGGCCATGATCCACTGAGAATTGGCGGCGGTGAGATGTGAGGTGAGCAGAAGCACGCGCGTGCCTAGATGCGCGGTATCGACCATCTGCCGCGCCGTATCCTGCGGGCTCAGCTCGGCGGGATGCGGGCCCTCGCGGAGCTTCGAAACCCACTCCGGCTGTCGCGCCAGTAGGCTCCAGTCGTCGGTAACGCCGATGGTGTCGATGGGATAAATGTGCGGCGAGGGATGGGCGCCGGTATCGATGAAGCCGCGTTGATAGTTGGCGCGGGCAACCACCGTCGTGACGCCCATGTAAAGGTTGGCGTTGGCCTGGGCCTGCGAATTCACTCCCGCATAGCCGTCGACGAGGCCGGGAATCAGGAATTTTCCGGTGCAATCGACGACGCGCGCGCCCCTGGGAATCGTTACTTCGCCGCGCGCGCCAACCGCGGCGATTTTGCCTTCCTCGATGACGACGATGGCATCGTGAAGGTCGCGTGCCGAATGGCCCCAATTGGAAACATCGACGACTGTGCCTCCGGCGAGGACCAGCGGCGCCGCCGGTTCGGCCTGGGGATGGGCCGTAACGGAAGTAAAAGCGATTCCGTAGAGAAGGGCAGCAAAAAAACAATACTTTCGCATCGCAAAATGGGTCTGACGAGCATTGTCGCACAATGGAGCGAGTTAGCGGGGCTCCCTTCACGCTTGCAACGAAGCGAAGGGAGCCGCTCATTGCGGCGGCTGCGGCAATGCTGCCATAGCGCGGCAGGCAGCGGGAATCTCAAGGATCGATGCCGGTGGAGGCGTCAAGCTGAATTCGGTCACCTCAAGATATGTGAGTGTCTCGCCGAGCTTCTTTGAGATGAACTGCGCCTTCAGCATCAATCCGGTCTGCGGATCGACCCAAAGCCTCTTTGTGGTATCGGGATCTTTCGCGGATTCGAGAATGACGGCGTCGATGCCGAGTATTTTCTCCTGGCCCACATGAGCAATACAT
>CAVXOO010000061.1:0-3116 GCA_963762945.1 uncultured Acidobacteriaceae bacterium
CTTACGCCGTCTCCATTTACGCGCAGCCAGGGCCACCAAAGACCTCGATATTCTGATAAAGGCTGACGCCGAGAACGCCCAGGCAGTTTTCGCGGCCCTGGTGCAATTCGGAGCGCCGCTGGAAGGTTTGACCGCCGCCGACTTTGCCAAGCCAGGCCCGTTAGCTCGCATGGGCCGTGAGCCGGTTGGCGTTGACATTCTCACCACCATACCCGGTGTTGAGTTTTGATGCCGCGTGGGAGCGCCGGGTTGAGGATGTCATTGACCCGGATAGCGGGTTGAAAGCCTACTTCATTTCCCGCGAAGACCTGATAGCTGGGAAACTGGCAGCCCGGCAGGCTGCAAGATCTCGCCGTCTCAACCGAGGTGCAGTGGCTCAATGGGCAACATCAATGGCCAGGTCTGAAGGCTGTTGGCAAGGTGCTCCGGGTGCGGGAGACACCCGAGAAGCAGAGCACCGAAACAGCCTATTACCTGCTCAGCACGGCCATGACACCGGAGCGCCTCAACGAGGTGGCGCGCCAGCACTGGGGCGTGGAAAACAGCCTGCACTGGCGATTGGATGTAGTGATGAACGAAGACCAGGATCGGACTCGCATGGGCCATGGCCCTGAGAACTTGGCTGTGCTGCGTCATATGGCCATCAACGCCATGCAAAAGGAAGGCTCCAAAGGCTCTCTGCGAGGAAAATTCAAGAGGGCAGGCTGGGACGACGACTTCCTATATCGGGTTCTGGAGATGTTTTGAAATGCGATTGCCCTGGGCAGTTGTCAGTGTGAGTGTGAGTGTGAGTGTGAGTGTGAGTGTGAGTGTGAGTGTGAGTGTGAGTGTGCCGGAAAGATACACTCGCACTCACACTCCACACTCCGCCCTGGTCTTTGTTCCCTGTTTTCTTGTTCCCTTGTTCCCTCGGCCCCTACGTCCCTGCCTTATGCGGGCAGCTTTTGGCGTTCAGGCAGGCATCGGCAATGCGCAGCCGCTCCACGGGACGGCCGCCTACCAAGTGCTCCCTCACGATCTCTTCGGCGTTTCCGGCCTTACGTTCCCGTACCAGACGGCATCGGGGTAGACCACCACCGTGGGCCCGTGCTCGCACTGGTCGAGACAGCCAGACTTGTTGATGCGCACCGTGGCGCCCAACCCGGCCTCGCGAGAAAGCTGCTGCAGACGCGTGTGCAGCTCGCTCTTTCCATCGCTGGTGCAGGAGGGACGCGGGGCATCGGCAGGGCGCGAGTTATGACAGACAAAGACGTGGCGTTCAAATGGGGGCAAGTGGAAGACCTCCTCGGCAATGCTCATTCCAGAGTAACGCTCCGGCGCCTGGGCTCGCGGCAATCCTGCCGCTTTCCACAACCCTGTTGCGACCCCGGCCCCATCTGCGAGAATGGGTGTTTGGATATGAGCACGGACAATCTGCTTTCGCTTAAAGACGACATGGTGGCATTCATCGAGGGCCACGGCATGCGCCGCCTCCCCGGCTACGTCACCGAGGACATTCCCTCGGTGTTGTGGGAGGACCGGGGCAACCCCGAAGCGTGGAAAGACTTTGTGGAGATGGCCAAGCACGTGAGCTCTCCCTTTGTCACCTTCAGCGAGATGACGCTGGACCGCGAGGAACTCGACGCCCTGATCGAAGAGGCCGGGGAGATGAACTTCCCCGACGAAGAGGCCGCGGAGCTGGTCGAGGCCACGTGGCTGCGCAATTACGCGGGCAAACTCGGCTACATTCAGCTCAGCTTCGTTTA
Source organism: uncultured Acidobacteriaceae bacterium (assembly GCA_963762945.1). Taxonomy (GTDB): domain Bacteria; phylum Acidobacteriota; class Terriglobia; order Terriglobales; family Acidobacteriaceae; genus Telmatobacter. The sequence continues at coordinate 1,746 of CAVXOO010000061.1, forward strand.
CCAGGGCATCGTGTTTATGCACGAGACCACGACCGAGTGGTACGAACGCTACCAGGCGCTGCTCGAAAATCTCGAGGCCTTTCACGACATCGTGATCGACGACGCGCACACGCACGGCGACGAGGACGAGTAAAGAGCGTGGGCACGTCCGGCGCTGACGACGGGGCTGCCCAGACGCAACGCGCGATGCCGCGGCAGCGCTGGACGTTGGCAGAAGCGCACCCGGAAGCCGCAGCCGCACTGGCCCGCGAAGCCCGGCTGCCTCTGGTGCTGGCCGAGTTGCTGGTGGCGCGCGGCATTACCGAAGCCCCCGCAGCGTTTACCTTTCTCAATCCCGAACCCGCCCATTTGCACGATCCCTTTTTGGTGCTGGGCATGGACCACGCCGTCGAGCGTCTTGATCGCGCCATCGAAGCGCGCGAGCCCATCCTTCTCTACGGCGATTACGACGTGGACGGCACCGTCGCCGTGGTGCTGCTCAAGACGGCCATCGAAATGCTCGACGGTCTCGTCCGTTTTCATGTGCCGCACCGGCTGCGCGAGGGCTACGGCATGCAGTCGAGCGTGCTTGAAGCCGCGCACAGCGAGGGCGTGCGCGTGGTGGTCACGGTCAACACCGGCATGAGGGCCTTTGCCGAGGCGGAGACGGCGCGGCGGCTGGGACTGGACCTGATCGTCACCGACCATCATCTGCCGGATGCTCATGACGCCCTCCCCGATGCGCTCGCAATTCTGAATCCGAATCAACCGGGATGCACGTACCCAGAAAAGAACCTGTGCGGCGCGGCCATCGCGCTCAAGCTGGCGCAGGCGCTGCTCGCACGCCGCTCGCCGGATCGCACCCGCGAGAAGACGCTGCCCAGCTTTCTAAAGATGGCGGCCATTGCGACGATTGCGGACGCGGTGCCTCTCAGCGGCGAAAACCGCACCATTGCCGCCATCGGCCTGCGCGAACTGCGAAATCCCGTGGGCGCGGGTTTGCGCGCGCTCTTTGCCGCGGCCGCGCTTGACCCAGCGTCGAAGCAGCTCACCGGCTTCGATGTCGCCTTCCGGCTTGCGCCGCGCATCAACGCCGCCGGCCGCATGGACGTGGCTGGAGATGTGGTCGAACTTTTCTGCACGCGCGATTCGCATCGAGCCACGGAGCTAGCCAACAAGTTGGAAAAGTTAAATCGCGAGCGCCGCGACGTGGAAGCCGTCGCGCTTAGCGCCATCGAAGCCCGTCTTGCTGGCGATGCGGAGATTTCCGACGAACGACTTCTCGTGATTGACGGCGAGGGCTGGCATCGCGGCGTCATCGGCATTCTGGCCTCGCGCGTGGTGGAGCGCACCGCGAAGCCGGCGATCGTCGTCAGCGTTGAGGATGGCCCC
>CAVXOO010000062.1:0-6315 GCA_963762945.1 uncultured Acidobacteriaceae bacterium
CGCCGAACTTATCGAGAATGACGCCGATGGGAAGCTGGCAGGCGGCGTAGGTCCAGTTGTAGGCGCTGGAAAGATAGCCAAAAGCCACGTCGGAGATGCCGAAGGCTCCGATGAGCGCATCGTGCGAGACGGAGAGATTGACGCGGTCGAAGTAGTTGACGAGAACGCCGATGCCGAGCAGCCACGCAATGCGCCATCGCCGCCGCGGCAGGTGCGGATTTCCCGCTATGGGTGTCGCAGCCGCCAAGTTTCCTCCGCGAGCGATGGGGATGGACGCATCAGACCGGCTCAGTGCGCAGACAACGGGCCACTCTGCACGACGTCGTTGGTCAGCGTGCCGATGGGTTCGATGGTGATGCGAATTTTGTCGTGCGCCGCGAGCGAAAAGTCGTCTGGCGGCACAATGCCGGTTCCTGTCATCAGAAACACGCCGTTTGGGAAGCTGTTTTCGCGGAAAAGATATTCGGCCATCTCGGAGATCGGGCGCTTGAGCTCCGCGAGTGTTGTGGAGCCTCTGAAAACGGTCGATCCGTGGCGCTCAATCTCGATATGGATGGGCGTTGCGGCCGGAAGCGGTTCGCTTGCCACCATGATGCACGGGCCCAGCGCGCAACTGCGGTCGTAAACCTTGGCCTGGGGAAGATAGAGCGGATTTTCGCCCTCGATGTCGCGCGAGCTCATGTCGTTTCCCACGGTGTATCCGGCAATCTGGCCGCGCGCGTTCAGAAGCACGGTCAACTCAGGCTCGGGAACCGACCACTTGGCATCGCGCCGAATGTGCACGTGCTGGCCGGGTCCGGCTACAAATTCGGGACCGGCCTTGAAGAAGAGCTCCGGACGCTTGGCCGCGTAGACGCGATCGTAAAAATCGCCACCGCCGGTACTCTTGGCTTCAGCCATGCGCGCGCTGCGGCTACGGTGATAAGTAACGCCCGCGGCCCACACGCTCTGGCTTTCGAGCGGCGCCAACACTTTTCGCGGATCGAATTCTTCGGCCCGCTCCGCGCCAACAACCAGCGACACAAGATACCCCGCGAGATCGGGCAGGTTTAGAAGGTCGTCCCAACGCTCCATGGGGACGCGATAGAAAAGTCCCTCATGCTCCACGTAACTTACGTTCTTAATTCCGGCGTGACTGTGTCCGGTTCGGTAGAGCTTCACGTGTGTTTCTCCAGTCGTCGAACAATTTGATCCACGTCGTAGACGCAACCACCCCAGACGCCGCCGCTCACATCGACCAGCGCCGCCCAGAGGCGCGTGTCTTCGGGGAGTTGAGGATGCGGCGCGAGATCGGGACGCGATTTGCGCTGCGCCAACCGCCGCGCGCCTTCTTCGGCGCTGAAAATTTCGCCCGCTTCGCCTACAAGATTGACAGTACCAGCCAGCCCTGCGCGGTTGACGACAATTTCAATCCTGTCGCCGTCGCGCAGTTTGCCGATAGGTCCGCCGGCAAGAGCTTCAGGCGAGATGTGGCCGATGCATGCGCCTGTCGAAACGCCGCTGAAGCGGCCATCCGTGAGTACGGCGACATGCTTCGCGTGCGGCAGTTGCTTGAGGGCGGAGGTGATCTGGTAAATCTCCTGCATGCCCGCGCCAGCGGGGCCGCTGCAGATGAGCACCATCACGTCGCCCTCGGCGATTGCGCCGGTCTTGATGGCGTGAATCGCAGCGGCCTCAGTGACAAAGACGCGCGCCGGACCTGTGTGCCGGTAGACTTTGTCCTCGCCCACAAGCGATGGGGCGATGTCCGTTTTATCCAGGGCTGTGCTCTTGATGACCGATCCCTCCGGCGCCAGATTGCCCATTGGAAAGCAGACTGTTGAAGTGAGCCCGCGGCTGTGCGCGCGATCGCGCGACATGATCACGTCTTCGGGATCGATGCCGTCGAGTTCCTGCAATCTGCGGCGCGATGTCGCTCGGCGTTCGCTATCGCGCCACCAGTCGAGGCACGTGTCGAGCGATTCTCCGGACACGGTCAACACTTGTGTGTCGATGAGACCTGCTGCACGGAGTTCTAGCATCACTTCCGGTACGCCGCCAGCCAGAAACACCTGCACCGTGGCGAAGTTGCGCGGACCGTTGGGCAGTGCGTCAACGAGGCGAGGCACCTGGCGATTGACCTCCGCCCAATCGTCAACCGTGGGCCGCGGCAGGCCTGCCGCGTGGGCAATGGCGGGAAGATGGATGAGCAGATTTGTCGATCCGCCAAAGGCGGCGTGCAAGATCATCGCGTTTCTGATGGCCGCGGGGGTAAGAATGTCGCGCACGCCGAGGCCAAGTTGTGTCATGCGCAGAATGGCGCGTGCCGAGCGGCTTGCGGCGTCGAGCCAAATGGGCTGGCCCGAGGGGGCAAGCGCGGTGTGCGGCAACGAGAGCCCCAGCGCCTCGCCGACAACTTGCGCGGTGGCCGCGGTGCCGAGAAACTGGCAGCCCCCGCCCGGCGATGCGCAGGCGCGGCAGCCGACTTCGGCGGCGTACTCGAGCGTGATTTGATTCTGCGCAAAGCGCGCGCCAATGGTCTGGACTTTCCCCGCGTCCTCGCCTGACTCGGGAAGCAAGGTAACACCGCCGGGAACCAGCACCGCGGGTTTTCCTCCCGACGAGGCCAGCGCCATCATCATTGCGGGCAATCCCTTGTCGCAGGTCGCGATGCCGATCGTGCCTTTGCCCGTGGGCAGCGAGCGCATCAGCCGGCGCAGCACCGTGGCGGCATCATTTCTAAACGGCAGCGAGTCCATCATGCCCGTGGTGCCCTGCGTGCGGCCGTCACAGGGATCGGTGCAGGCGCCCGCAAAGGGAGTGGCACGCAGCGACTTCAACTCGCGCGCGGCCTCGGCGACGAGCAGACCCACCTCCCAGTGACCGCTGTGAAATCCCAGCGCGATGGCTTCGCCATTTTCCGCGCGCAAACCGCCGTGCGTGCTCAAGATCAGGAACTCCGGATCGAGCAGCCGCGAAGGATCCCATCCCATGCCGGCATTTTGCGTCAGGCCGAAGAGATTCCCGGAGGGCTCGGTGAGCAGCATCTCCGGCGAGAGCGGCAACGCGCCTGCAGGACCCGCCGCGTGCGTGGCGATGCCGAAGAGTCCGGCCACCTGCGAGTCGAGCACCGAATTGAGCGGGATGGATGAGCTAGAGGGCATCGCGAGTAAGACTACCATCAACCATCCGCCAGATGCCGAGCGGATTTTCGTTCTTCAACTCGGCAGGCAGCGCCGCTTGCGGAAAATCCTGATAGCAGACGGGACGCACGAAACGGTAGATCGAATAGGTGCCGACCGACGTGGCGCGGCTGTCGCTGGTGGCCGGATACGGCCCGCCATGGACCATGGCGTGACAAACTTCGACGCCGGTGGGAAAGCCGTTCACGAGCAGCCTTCCCGCCTTGCGCTCGAGAATCCAAATCAGATCGGCAAAAGCTGCGAGGTCGCGCTCCGATCCGTGCAAGGTTGCGGTCAACTGGCCTTCGAGCGCGTGCGCCAGCGCCAGCAGCTCTTCGCGGCTGTCGTAACGGATGACCAGCGTGCTGGGGCCGAAGACTTCGCTTGCAAGCTCCGGTTCGCGCAGCAAATCGCTGGCGGCGATCTGCATCACCACCGGCGCGGAGTAGCAGTTTCCGGCTCCGTCTGACGATGCATGCGCGACGGTCTCCACTTTGGATTGGCGGCCGGCGATGCCGGAGCGATAACTCCTGGCGATTCCTTCGGTGAGCATCGGCGCCGCGCCGGCCTTTTCTGCCTGCGCCTTCAGTTCGTCGACGAACAAGTTCCCGGTGACATCGCGCGGCAGAAACACCAGCCCCGGCTTGGTGCAGAACTGGCCCACGCCGAGCGTGAATGAGGCAAAGAGGCCGCGCGCAATCTCCTGGCCGCGCGAGGAGAGCGCCTCAGGCAGCACGAAAACAGGATTCACGCTGCTCATCTCCATAAAGCAGGGGATGGGCTCGGGCCGGGCTGCTGCGCGTTGCATCAGCGCCTTGCCGGCCGCGAGCGAACCGGTGAATCCAACCGCTTTGATGCTGGGGTGGTCAACAAGGGCCGCGCCAATCTCCGCCCCCGCGCCGAAGAGCAACGCGAAGACGCCGGACGGCAGGCCGCACTCTTTCGCACAGCGCGCAATCACCTGGCCCACCATCTCGCTGGTGGCAGGATGCGCGTGGTGCGCCTTGACGATGACCGGGTTGCCGGCGGCAAAGGCAGCCGCGGTATCGCCTCCGGCCACGGAAAATGCCAGAGGAAAGTTGCTGGCGCCGAAGACGGCCACCGGGCCGAGCGGCCGCAGCATGGAGCGGATGTCGGAACGCGGCAGCGGCTTGCGATCGGGCTGCGCGGGATCGATGCGCGCGTTGACCCACGAACCCTCCTCGACAACTTGCGCAAAGAGTCGAAGCTGGTTGATGGTCCGCGCTGACTCGCCTTTCAGGCGCGCTTCAGGCAGCGCCGTCTCGCGGTGTGCGCGGTCTACGAGCTCGGGAACGATGGCTTCAATGCCGTCGGCAATCGCGCGCAGGAAGTGAGCCTTTTCGCGGCTCGGCAACTTGCCGTAAGTCGCGAAGGCTTCTTCGGCGAGATTGGCGGCAAGGTTTAGATCCTCAATCGACGCGCAACGATAAACGGGCTCGAGCTGCGCGCCGGTTTGCGGATCGAAGCCGTGAAACGCGGTCCCGCTTCCCTGCCGGGGTTCGCCGTTTACGATCGAGCAGCCATGCAGTGTAGTTGTTATGGATGGCATGAATCACCTTTTTCAGAAGCTTCTAGCCTCTAGCTTCTAGCCGCTAGCTCTATCGTGCTGAACGAGAGATCTCGCCCGCGCTGGCAAAGCTAGGAGCTAGCAGCTAGAAGCTGCCTTTTCACTCTTCACCAATATCTTCGTTCCAGACTTCAGGGTGCGCGACGATGTAGCCGGCGAGCAGTTCGCGGCATTCGCGGCTGTCGAGATCGATAACCTCGACGCCGTTTTCGCGCAACCAGCCTAGGCCGCCCGAAAAGGTGCGGCTCTCGCCCACCACCACCGTGCCGATGCGGAATTGCCGCACCAGGCCGCTGCAATACCAGCACGGAGCCAGCGTGGTGACCATCACCAGGTCTTGATAACTGCGCTGGCGGCCGGCGCGGCGAAAGGCATCCGTTTCCGCGTGCATGCCGGGATCGCCGTGCTGCACGCGGCGATTGTGGCCGCGGCTCAGCAACTCGCCCGCGCGCGTAAAAATGGCCGCGCCGATGGGAATTCCGCCTTCGACAAGGCCATGCCGCGCCTCTTCAAGAGCCACGGCGAGCATTTTCTCGTAGAGTTCGCTCACAGAACCACTGTAACGCAGCGGGGCTAACGAGCCAGCACCAATTTGCCGAAGTAACTGCCCTCTTCCAATTGCTCTAGCTTTTCGAAGCTGGAGCCGATGACGAGCGCCCGCGCCCTTTTGAGCCGCGCAAAGTACAGAGAATCAATGCCGAAGACCGAAAATTGCCCGACACGCGCGTGATGCAGGCTCCTTTCCTTTGATCCCTCGACCATTCTGCGGGACGCAACCCGCGAATCACCTCGTAAAATGGAGATATGGCTCGTGGATGGGAAAGCAAATCGGTGGAGGAGCAGATGGCAATTGCCTCAGAGAGCGCCGCGGCCAATCCGAACAACCATATGACAAATGAAGAAGCAAGACGCGCGGCCGCCCTTAAACGCGCCGCGAGCGAACGCCAGCGGCAGGCACTTAACCTTCAACGCGAGAATGTGCTTTCACAAAGAACGTCGAATCCGGGCCGCCGCGCCGCCCTGGAAGCCGCATTGTCGCAGATCGATGCGCAGATTCAGTCGCTAGGCTAGTGCTGCGAAGCCGGCCGCGCGGCAATGCATGACGCGCAGAAATGCATCGCCTGTCGGACAGTATTCGTGCGCCATCGAGACCGGCGCTTGTATTGCGGTGCGCCCCGCCTACTGTTCGCGATGAATGAGCAGGGAATTGGCCTGATGAATCGAGGTCAGCGACACTCGCGCAATGTTGACGTGCTCGGGCCGCGTCGCGGCCCACAGAATCGCATCGGCAACATCTTCAGCCGTCAACGGCGTTAGCCCTTTGTAGACTTTGGCGGCCTTTTTCGCGTCGCCGTGGAAGCGAACCAGGCTGAAGTCGGTTTCCACCATTCCAGGGTCGACGATGGTCACGCGCACCGGCGAACCCAGCAGATCCTCGCGCAGGCCATCGTTGATGAAGCGCGCCGCGGCCTTGGTGGCGCAATAGACCGCGCCGTTGGGATAAACCATCTCACCGGCCGTCGAGCCCAGGTTCACCACGTGTCCGCGCCGCCGCACCACCATCCC
>CAVXOO010000063.1:0-4765 GCA_963762945.1 uncultured Acidobacteriaceae bacterium
GATTCGTAATAACGTGGAGGACACTCCACCGGCCCTCGTGCATTGTTCGCTCCCTCTCAACCAGGACAGCAGATACAGGGCCCTCGCCCCTCGGCGATGACCGCTGCATTGAAATCAATCCGCCAAATGGCGTCAGTTCTTCAAAGAAAGGACACGTGCTACGAACAACAAAGATTACTGAGGAAAAAATCCGTCTCCGGAGAATCTAACTCGCACTGAAGGGCTTGCCTGTGCTCAAACGGTTAAGCCCATCAGTATTTTAACCAATAAGATGCATGTCTGCTGCGAAAAGATGGATGCTTGATTCGAGACAACGAAGATCGCCGAGGAAAAAATCCGCACCGGGAAAAACTTGCACTAACAATTTATCTTGCTTGTACTCTCTGCGAAATCCATTAGACCTTCGCGCCGCAAAACGATAATGTGACTCGCATCACCACTGAAAGTCGATGGAACAAGGATTTGCGCCGTCCTCTATCTCCGGGAAAGTGCGCTGCCGCAGCTCGATAGCCTGGGGTGAAATTCGAAATCGCCACCTATGAGGCGGACTCCTAAGCTGAGACAGTCAAATCATACACCGTCCGTCACGCGCCGCGAACGCTTCGGCCGCGTGGAGGCGTTTCTAGATGTAAACATTTTCAAGATGGGCGCGAATCCAAGCCCGTGGCCACCCCAGCCGCCCGCTTCGGCCAATGAGATGATAATCACGATGGGTCGCGCCAGAGTTACAGGTCAACATCGGATCTTAGACAGGCGATCGAAAGGCATTCTTTCCCATGGCTCGCGAGTTATCGGTGATTACGGCACGACGCCTCTACGACGGAAGCCATCTCGTCGCATTGGGGAAATCAATACGCTTGCGCCTGCGTGTCAGGAACCGGCATGAGGACGAACTCGCATCGAAAAGCGCGAATCTACCGTGGGCACAGACCGAAATGCGCCGGCCGCGGGATACGGCCGGCGCATTAGTTTTCTGCGTATTAATAGATCAGCTTCAACGCAAATTGCAGAATGCGCGGCTCGAAGGTTGACGTGATCTGGCCGCCACCGGTCGGGTTGCCGCCGCTGATTTGAGAAATCGTGGGTGTGGCTCCGGTGCTCAGCACTGTGCCTGCCGCGATCGTTCCCTGCGAACCGCTGATGGTGCCGGGCAGATAAAGGTTGGTGTGGTTAAAGAGGTTGTAGGCCTCGGCGCGAAACTCGAGCTTCATGCTTTCGACGGGCAGGTTGAAGCGTTTGTTCAGATCGAGGTCGGTTTCGTTGAAGGGCGGCGTGCGGCCAGGATTACGCGCGGCGTTGCCGAAGGGGCTGAGCACGTTCGCGACCGGAGTGGCAGCATCCTTAACGGGCGGCATCACAAAGGCGGCATTGTTGATGTAGTTGACGTAGCCGGTATTCGCCGCGCGGTTCGAGGTGCCCTGCGTGATCTTCTGGCCCGGCACATAATCTGGCCGGTACTCGTTGGCTCCGCGATACGTGGCCGATATCTGGGGCGAAACCGCCTGTGAGGCGTTGGGCGAGTACGTAATGTTAAAGGGCGTGCCCGCCTGAGCGGTGTTGATGGCGCTGATCTGCCAGCCGCCCGCCACCGCATTCAGCACGGGATTGGCGTTGCTGAGAAAGCGGCGGCTCTGGCCTACGGGAAGATCGTAGACCAGGCTCGTGACGTTGGCAACCGGTAGGTTGTAGTCCGACTGCGCATAATCTGCCCGGAGGTTGAACCCATTTTGCGGCGAAGGCGTGTTGCCCTCGAGCGAGGCCGATGCGTTGTCGAGCGAGTGCTCCCATGTGAAGGAGTTGAGGACGGTGAGACCGGCCACGAAGCGCTGCTCGTAGCGCACCTGGAGAGCATTGTAGTTCGACACGAACTCATTGAGCGCCTCGGTAATGTCGCTAGGCCAGTTGGAATAAGGCCGCGCGAAGTTGTTGGCCGGGTTCTCCTGGTTGGCGTTGAGAAATCCCTGCAGGTGCACTCCATGGTTGCCTACATAGGCCACGTCGAGAAGTGTGTTCTTGGCTAGTTGCCGCTGCACGCTGAGGAACCAGCTTTCGACATAGCTGTCAGGCGTATTCTTGGGCATGTAAGTGATGTTGTCGGTGGCTGGGTTGAAGGCGGTCACCAGGCCCGACGGGAAGCCCTGATCAGCAGTGACGTAGCAGGTTTGGGTCGTAGTGCCGACTGCGATGATCTGCGCAGGCAGCGGATTCGCACAGTGGTTCGTCATGGTCGGCTTCAAGTTATTCTGGTTTACCGCTGCAAACTGAGCCTGCGGAGCATTGATGCCGAGAATATCGCCCGATCCGGCGCGGGTATAGTGGACGAACCCGGTGCCGAAGCCTCCGCGTAGAACCGTCTTCGGCGTGAGCTGCAACGCGAAGCCAATGCGCGGCGAAAAGTCGCCACGTTGGGGATTCATCAGCGTTTTGCCGTAGACGCCGCTTCCCGTCACCGGCTGGATGCCGTTGCCTGCCACGGCGCCTGGGGCGATGGTGTCCACTACCTGATTCACGGGATCGAAGTTAGAGATGTTGTTCTTCCACTCCGAATAAGGCGAACCATACTCCCAGCGCAAGCCGAGATTCAGGGTCAGCTTGGGAGTGACCTTCCAGTCATCTTGCGCGTAGGTGCTATCCATGGTCTGGCGCAGGTGCGCTACGAAGTAATTGGCGAGCTGATAACTGCTGGTGAGACCGAACAGAAAGTCGGCCCAGTAGTTATCTGCGACCGCAGAGCCACTGCACGTCACGCCGTTTACTACCGTTCCCTTCGGGCAGGTACTGTACCCGCCTCCATAAGTCCATGAACCGTAGAGTGGGTTGTTGTCGTTGACAGCCATCCAGATCTGCTCATATTCGTACCCGAACTTGAACGAATGTTTTCCTTTGACCCACGTGTAGTTGACCTTGGGATCGAGAAGGGATGGATTCTGCCATTGCGGGTTGGTGCTCTGACGTCCAAAGGTCGTGAAGTTGGTGATGGACACCTGCGGCAAGCCGCCGGCAAGTGCGGCCGGCAGGTTCGTACTGTTCGTCAGGCCGGGAATCGTGAAAGCATCCTGGCCGATCGAGAGTGTGTACTTGCCGGCCTTGGTGCGCGAGAGCCCAAGCCTGGCATCGAGAACTCTGTCGGCGCCGAAGATATGCGTGTAGCCGAGCGCCACCTGCTGATCGAGAATGCGGATATTTCCATTGGCCGTGCTGTCCAGCGGCAGGGGAATCACTGGAAAGTTGACGCCGTCCTCCTTGCGATCGCTGACGCGCAGGAACCAGGAGGAGTTGGGTGTTTGCTGATAATCAAGGCGGAGGTCGCCTTTGTCGGAGTTATCGGTAAACGGAACTTCCTTGGCGTAGTCGTTACTGTAGAGGCCGGTCGAGCTCAATCCGGAAGCAGGCAATGTATTGATGTACGGCTGATAGAAGCTGATGATCTTTGCCGAGAGCGAATTGATTGCGCCGGACGGGATCGCGGCGCCTGCGGGATACGTGACGCCGGTGATCGGGTTTGTGACCGGCACTACCAGGTTGCCGTTGATCTCGTTCTGCGTCGGCAGAGTGTACACATACAATGGACGCAATGTTTGCCGGAAACCCTCATAGTCGAGGAAGAAGAACACCTTGTTCTTGACAATAGGTCCGCCGAAGTTCATGCCGAACTGGTTGCGGTTGAGCGTGGGCTTTTGGAAGGGCACGGCATTGCCCGTATTGCCGACAAGAGTGGGCTTGAAAAAGCCCTCTGCGTTCAGGTCGGTGTTGCGGACAAAGTCGTAAAGAATGCCGTGGAAGGCGTTGCCGCCGCTGGCCGACGCCACATTGATGGTGGCGCCCGAGGAACGGCCGAACTCGGCGTTCTCGTTGTTGGTCACCACGTTGAACTGGGCAACAGAGTCGGGCGCGATGTTAATGATCTGGTTGTCGAAGCCCTGGTTGCTTTCGCCGTAGGCGTTGTTGTCCATGCCATCGAGCAAATAGTTGTTAAACATGCTGCGCTGGCCGTTGACGTTGTATGCACCTTCGCGCACAAGACTTGAGATGGAACTGGTAGTTGCTTGGGTGGGCGCCTGGCGCGAGCCCGTCACCAGCGCCAGAAAGTCAGAAAAGTTGCGGCTCACCAATGGCAGAGCCTCAGTTTGATATCCCGACACGGTCTGCCCGCGCTCGCTGTTCTCGGTGTCGATCTGCAGAGCGACATCGGTCACTTCCACCGTGGCGGCTGCCTGCCCCACTTTGAGCGTCAGATCGATGTGCTGGCGCACACCAATCGAAACCAGCACATTGTCGGCCACGGCGGTCGCCGAAACAACGACTGCGACAAGTTCATCTTCATCATCCACGTCGAGTGGGGTGACATCGTTTAACGGAAGCGCCGGCGATATCTCATTCTTTAGTAATCTGGGAAGCGTCGATAATCAAACCGGTGTTACGAGTTATATCATTCAGACTACTGACAGTGGAGCATTGTTAATCATTAATAATTCGTCAGCCGTGGCTATTACGCTGAACTTTAATGTATCGGCTCCTTGGTACACGGTTATCTACAACATAGGTACGGGAACTGCAACATTGACGCCATGAAGTGGCAATATAAACAGTACCACTTCGGTTGTACTTTATGGAGGCAGTTTTTCGATTGTTTATTTTGATGGTGCAAACTTCTGGGCGGCTGTGATTCCAATTGCCACAACGAGCCAGTTTGGTTTGGTAATGCCAGATGGAAGTACGATTAAAATATCGTCCGGTACAATTTCTGTCCCTACAGCAACAACCT
>CAVXOO010000064.1:0-5836 GCA_963762945.1 uncultured Acidobacteriaceae bacterium
GAACGCAAAGATGAGATTTTATTCAATCCGCCACCTCACGCGCTTCCGCTACTCCAACGCCATCAGCGAGAGCATCATGGAGACGCGCATGCACCCGCGCTCCGACTCGAGCCAGCACTGTCTTTCGTTCTCGCTTTCCGTGAGTCCGCGCTGCCGCGTCTTCAGCTATCGCGACCACCTGGGCAACAACGTGCAGCACTTCGATATTCCCGGCGAGCATAACCAGCTTGTGATCGTGGCCGAGTCCGTGATCGAGCAACAGCCGTGCCCCGACGTTCCCCACTTTCTGGCGCCCGACGCGTGGAACGAATTGGAAGCGCTGATCGAGACCGGCGATTACTGGGAGATGCTGCTGCCGAGCACATTTGCCGTTGAAACCCCGGCGGTGACCTTGCTCGCCGAACAGATGGGCGTGACCCGCCGCGACGATCCGCTGATGCTCCTGCTGGAGCTGAATCAGCGGCTCTTCAACTATTTCGAATACGTGCCCAGTCACACGCGCGTGGACTCACCCATCGACGAAGCCATCGTGAGCGGCAAAGGCGTGTGCCAGGATTTTGCGCACACCATGATCGCTTTGCTGCGGCATGTGCGCATTCCCGCGCGTTACGTCTCCGGCTACCTGTATCGCAGCCGCGAAGATCACGACCGCTCCACGCCCGACGCGACTCACGCATGGGTCGAGGCGCTGATGCCGCAACTCGGCTGGGTGGGCGTAGACCCTACCAACAACCTGGTTGCGCACCATCGTCACATCCGCACTGCCGTGGGCCGCGATTACTCCGACGTTCCCCCCACGCACGGCATCTTCCGCGGCAAAACCGCGAGCGAGCTGTACGTGGCTGTGCAGGTGGAGGCGGGCGAAGAACCGCCGGCGCTCGATCGCCAGCTTCCCATTCCCGAGGACTGGAGCGTACTGGTGGAACGTGCGCAGCAACTACCCGAGTCCGCAGTGCCCTTCATCGACCTGCAGCAGATGCAGCAGCAACAGCAACAGTGATTGCCAATTTCTTAAGCTGCGCTACTTCGGAGCCGCCGGCGTATCCGCGCCCATGGCTTTTAGATGGATCTGCGCCAGTTGCCATGTCGATGTGGGAAGAGAGATCGCATCCTTCGGTTTCTTGAGCCGGCGATAGTCGGCGATGGCGATCTCGCGCTCGCCGTATTGTTCGGCGATGCGGCCCAGCACGTACCAGACCTCGTCGTTCGGCTCGTCCAAGTTCCAATCGTCCATGGCGCGCAGCAGCACCTCGCGCGCGTCCTTGGTGTTTCCGGCCTCGGCGTAGAGAGCCGCAAGAGTGTGCAGAATTCCCGGCGCCTCCTTTTCCATTTCTGTGGCGCGAATGGCCTTGGCAATGTCGTCCTCGCCGACCTTTCCGGTGAAGAGCGAGTACCACGCCTCGTTGTTCAAGAGCATGGCGTCTTCCTTGCCGAGGTCCGCGACTTTCTGGAACAAGGCGCGCGCCGCGGCAAAGTCTCCGCGGTTGGCTTCGATCTGGATCTTCATCTGCAATGCATCGCTGTCGTTTTCAAGCAGCTTCAGGCGCGCGTCGGCCAGCGCGAGTGCCTCGTCGTAGCGGCCCAGGCCCATGAGCGCCACGGTGTTGTAGGTGAAGGCGGCCTTCGATTCCGGCTCGTCTTTGAGCAGCGCCGAGGAAACCTCGAGCAGGCGCGCGTAGTTGTCCTCAATCGCGTAGCCAAGAGCAAGTGCAATGCCAATGTTGGTGCGTTCGTGGTCGCTGGCTGCGCTTTTCAGCGCCTCTTCGAGAATCGGCACACCGGCGGCGACGGTCGGCTTGCTTGCCACCAGAATCGATGCGGCAGCTAACTTCATCCTGCGCGCGTCAGGAGCTTCGCCCCTGGTCCAGAAGCGCGGAAAGACTGGCCCGCCGAGGGGATCGTCCCCACCTTCGAGGTGCACGTCCTCGCGCAGCCAATCGAGCAGCACCTTGGCGCCGCGCAAATCGCCGGCCTTGATGCGGTCGAGCATCTCGAGAGCGATAGCGTTGGGTTTTTCGCCGGTGTCGAGCAGTTTGTATTGGCCGTTCTCTTTCACGATGTAAAGCGTCATCGTGCTTCCGCCCAGAATCTGGACTTTCTCGCGGTAGCCCGTGGTGTCATCGCCTTCGCCCTTGGGGTCGAGCGATTGCAACACGATGTCCTCGGTAACATCGAGCGAACTGCCTTCGCGAGCCAGTTGGTTATTCAATTTCCTGCCGCTTTCGAGAACGCTCTTCAGCTCGTCGTCGTCCGTGTCGTCGAGCACCTTCAAGGCGTTGCGGCTGAGTATGGCGGCGATGTTCTGCTTGGTCAAATCGGTTTGGAATTGCACCATGGAGAAGCGCTTGACCACGTCCGAAGGCGTGTTCGCGAATTGCACGTCCTCATGGTGCCGCGCGCCACGCAGCATGTTGGCCAGTCCCAGGGTGTGCGCGGCACCGTCGCCGGCGGCGCCGGCCTGATAAAAGTCGGCCGCCTGCGCATACTCCCTCATGTTCATGAGCATTTCGCCGGCGTTGCGCGCGGTATCTTTAAAGCCGTTGTCGTCGGTGGCGCGCTTGTTGGCCTCGTCGAGACCCGCCTTGTTGCCCTGCATCATCGCCATCGCGGCCGCCATCAGCGTCTTGGGCTCAGGATTCAGAGCCTGCGCAGCTTTGTACGCGTCCGCATAATCGCCGCCATAGAAGAGGGCAAAGGCCAGGTTGTCGGTGAGTCCGAGATCGGTAAGCTTGTCCTGGCCAAGCTTCTGGTATTCGGCGATGGCCTCCTTCATGGGTGCGTGGCCGCTGTAACGGCGGCCCACGGAATCGTATTCGAGCAGAATCGCCAGGTCGGCCTGCGCCGTGTGATCGTCGGGATCGAGCTTGATGGCGGCGCGATAGGCGTCGGCCGCGCCGGTAAGATCGCTGCCGGCGCGCAGTTCGCGGCCCACAAGATCGTGCTTAAGAATTTCGGCGAGGACGCGCTCGGCAAGGGCGGAGCTGGGATCGAGCTTGACCGCCGTCCGCGCCTCTTCGCGCGCCGCCTCACCCATCCCCGCCTGCATCAGCACGTTGGCCACCTGCAGGTGGTGCACGGCCGATTTCGGGTTCGCGGCAATCAGCGCGCGGTAGCTGGCGAGCGCCTCTTTCACCTTGCCCTCGCGCAACAGTGCCTCGCCCTGCGGCTCGAAGTCGATCAGAATCGCGGGGCCGTTGATCAGATCGGCCACCTGATTGCGCAGCGCGGTGGCCTCGGCGACGGTGTAGCGGCGCTTTACGGAATCGAATACAAGGTGCGCCAGCACCGCGCCATTCTTGTCGACGGTGAACGTTTCTGTCAGCAGCGCGGGGCCGAGCGAGATGGTCGCATCCTTGGGCAACTGCTTGGGAATGAATCCGGCGGGAGGGACGATGCGATAGTTCCACTCGTTGGTGAAGGCCGCACTCAACCACCAGTCTTCCGTGCGCGGCTTTTTCGGCTTATCGGGATCGTTGTTCTTTTTCTCGTCGGACTTGTCTTTTTGCCTGAGCTCGTCGGGCAAAAACTCGAAGAGCCGGTTAACGCGGATGGCGGCCTGCGCACTTTCAAGATCGGTGTAGCCGCGCTTGGCTTTCTCGCACGCGATGGTGAGCTCGAACGGCCGCGAAAGATCCGCCGGATCGGTGCGGTTGACTTTGGTGAGATCGTCGCAAAGGTACTCTGACTTGATGTAGCCGCGGAGGCCTTCGCGCGTGTCTTTGTCGGGCTTGTCGGCGTAATAGCCGCGGTAGCTCGATGCGAGAATGCCTTTGGGATGCGTGATCTCGACGACGTTGGCCGGGCCGTTGTCGGTGAGTGTGAACTCGCGCGTCTCAAGCACGCCGTTGTCGCGCGAGGAGGCTTCGGGAGTTTTTTGGAGAGCCGTGGTTGCCTCGCTCGTAATGAGCGCCAAACGGCCCTGGTCGCCCATCGGCAGTTGGCCAAGCTGCGCGTAGCGATCGGTAGCGTCGATCCAAAGCGGATTCTTGCCGGGCACGTAGACGATGGCGTGATTGAACATTCCCATGCCCGGCAGATCGGCTGGCACATCGATGCGCGATTCGGGATTGAGGAGCGCGACGTAAGCCGGAATGCCCGCGGCACGCAGCATGGCTACCAGCAGCGTCGCCTTGTCCTTGCAGTCGCCGTATTTCTTGGTCAAGGTCTCGGCTGGGTCGTGGGGAACGATCGCGGCTTCACCGAATTCGATGCCGGTGTAACGGACTTCGCGGTCGAGAAAATCCAGGATGGCGGCTTCTTTTTCGGCGACGGATTTCTTTTTGGCGACCAGGGGCGCAACCACGGCCTCGACCGCCGGCGAATTCACCAAGCCATCGACAATCTTGCCGTAGGCTGCCGCCATGCTCTGCCACGACGCGCCGGTGGAGAATTCGATGGTGGGAAAGCGCACCACCTCGGGAGGCAGATACTGCTCGCCGGCATCGATCGGCTCGAGCGCGCCGGCTTCGAAAGTGAGTGTCACTCGGCCGCCGCTTTCCGTGCGCACCGGCTTGATGCCGGGGAGCAGAAGAAGATTGGTGCGCAGCGGCAGCGCGGCGGGAAAATCGAAGACAACGCGGCTGTGCGCCACGGGAACGTCTTCCTGGCCGAGCGCAATACGTCCCACGCGGCCGGCGGCGAAGAGCGGCTGCGTTTCCGTTTCGGTGTATTCCTCTTCCACTACCACGCCCGGCGCAATCGCCGGCAGTGGCGCATGCAGTCGCTTGCCGTCGCTATAAATTTTGTAGTCGCCGCCGCGCGCCGGGGCTTCGGTAATGGTGTTGGGATCGAGTGTGTGAACGGTGAAATCCGGAGCGATGACGCGGGCGCGGATCACGGGCCGGGCTTCATGCCACGGCTCCCAGCCGATGGCGAGCGAGTCCCAGCCTTCAGCGCCTTTCTGCGTCAGCACCTTGTAGACAATATGACCGATGTGAACCATGCGGCCGGCATCGTCGAAGCTGTAGCTCTCGTCTTCGCAGAGTTCGGTCACGTTGGCGCCGTCGGGCGCAGGCGCGGCGGATGCGGCCTGATAGAGGATCTTGGGGTTGACCGAGAAGTGCGGCGCGCTCCAGGCATCGGCGGTCGGCGCAGCATAGGGAGCTTCCGGCAACGATTGCGCGGGCGCGGCGGCGGGCAGGGCGCACACAATCAAAGTGGCAAACAAACAGGGCAGATAAGAACGCAGATCGGAAAGAGACACAATGCACCCGGCAATTAGGATTGTGAAGTCCACGGTAAATCGGGCGGGAGGGATTAGCAAGCGCGGAAGCAGGCCGAGCCGGCGCAGGCACGAAGCCCCAGGCGTCTCGGCTGGTTGCAAGAATCCTCTGTCTTTCGATTTCTTAGCCCGTCTTGCGCACTTGCGCGGCAATCTTCCTCAACTCCGGCAGCACTTTGCCCAGCGCGGCAGGCTTCGCGTCGCGCGTGCCGAGGGCGAAGTACACATCGCGGTAGAGCGGATAGAGCTGCTCGTAGACGGCGGCGGATTTCGCATCCGGCTCGACGGTGCGCAGAGGCAGGCAGACCGCGGCTTGCGCTTCTTCAATGGTTTTGTAGGCGCCGGCGGCCACCAAGGCCATGATGCCTGAGCCGAGGCTGGTGGGAATGCCCGCGGGCACCAGCACTGGTTTGTTCAACACATTGGCGTAGACGCGGTTGAGGATTTCGTTCTTCTGGGGAATGCCTCCGGCGTTGATGACGCGGTCGATGCGCACGCCGTGCTCGGCCATGCGTTCGAGAATGATGCGCGTGTGGAATGCGGTGCCCTCGATCGCGGCAAAGAGATCGTCCTGCGCGGTGGACAACACGCAACTGAACCAGTAGATGACATAAC
>CAVXOO010000065.1:0-10371 GCA_963762945.1 uncultured Acidobacteriaceae bacterium
GTTGAGTTCCGATAAACACGCGGTGATGAAGAAGATTCCCGTCCTCCGCGACGTCCAGTATCAGCAGATGCTCGACTATCCCACCGTCCGGATCGACGTCGACCGCGAGAAGGCGGGGTTGAGCGAAATCACCGTTCGAGGAGGCGGCTGAACCGGTGATCGAGGCGACCGCGTCCAGCCGGTTCGTCGAGCTCAACTACTGGGTCGACACGAAGACCGGCTTCGATTATCTGGTCCGGTACTGGTCCCACCAATGTACATGGACACAGCCGGAGGAGTCGAGAAAGTGCCGATCGCGAGGTCAATCCCCTGGTCAACCTGATGATCCGCGACGTGGCCAAGGTGCCAGGGCGACCATGCCCGGCGAGATCGACCGCGACGCCGCAGCGCTACGTCAGCATCATCGCCAACGTAGAGGGGGAGGATCTGGGCCGCGCCTCCCGGCAAGTCGCGCAGGCCATCGTCGCCGCTGGCGAGGCCCCCCACGGCGTCCGCGTCGAGACGATGGCCAGTTCCCGCCCATGAACGAGATGTTCCGGCGCTGGGCATCGGCCTGGTTTTGGCCGTGGCGGTGATCTGGTGCTCTTGACCGCGTACTTCGAGTCGCCGCGCCTGGCCTGGCCTCGGTGTCGCGGTGCCCGGCGTGCTCTGCGGCGTGGTGCTTTCCTGCTGCTGGCACGGTACCACGCTCAACATCGAGTCGTTCATGGGGTCGATCATGTGCATCGGCGTCTCGGTGTCGAACTCCGTGATGCTGGTAACGTTCATGACGACCATGGAAGGACGGCAAGGTCCTCGAGGCCGCCACGCCGGCGCGCAGGACCGCCTGCGGCCGATTCTGATGACCGCCTGCGCCATGACGGTCGGCATGGTGCCGATGGCCCTGGCGCTGGAGCAGGGGCAGCGAAATGCAGGCGCCGCTGGGCCGGGCGGTGATCGGCGGGCTGGTGATGTCCACGTTCGTCACCTTGTTGGTGTCCCGTCGGTGTTCGCGCTGCTCATGGGCCGGCAGTGCCGTTTCGCCCTCGTATATCCGGACGACCCGGACAGCGCGCACTACGACCCGAACGCCTTCGCCGAGCATGAGGTCGACGAGGGCGAGCAGGGCGAGCGACTTCGCCGACGAGGTGGTCAAGCGGCATACCGTCGACGAGCTTCTCGGTTTCCTCAGGAGCATCCTCCACGTAGATTGATCGAAGCGGTGTGACATGATCACCACTATACCTCGACGATCTCCTCGCCACGCTCGGTTTCTAGAAGGACACCGTGATCGAGCGGGTCCGACGACCGCAATGCAAACGAAACCGCGCCGGGCAATGGGCATACGCCGGGGAAGCTGGTCCAACTGAGCCCACGACGCCCGCAGGACACGGTGGTTCGTTACCGCCTGCGCAACGATTGGACGAAAGAGCAGGGAAACGTAAGGCTTTGGCTAGTTGCACCGCGGCCGCCCCGACCCGGAGTTAACTGATGTGTGTTGTTCCATGGCCTCGTACCCATCGTGTCCGCCACTTTCGCTCTTCCTCGCGGTCTGTTTACTGTCTCCCTTCGTCGCGTCGGGCTGCGGGCAAAAGGAGAAGTCGCACTATACAGCGTGTCGCAGCCCCCGACAGTGCGGATCATCCAGCCGGAGATCAGCGCACGATCGTCCGGGTTGTCGGTCAGCCCAGCTTCATCGAGGCATACGAGCGTACGTCGGTCTTTCCCAAGCTCAGTGCCTACATCCAGAAATGGATCGTCGACATCGGCGATCGGGTCAAGAAGGGTGACATCCTCGCCACTCTCTTCGTGCCCGAGCTCGTCGAGGATTTCGGGCACGAAGAAGGCCACCGTCAATCTCGACATCGAACGGGTGAAGCTGGCCAACAGGATGGTGGAAGTGGCCGACGCCGACGTCAAGGCGGCGGAGGCGCAGTTGACGGAGGCCAAGGCAATACTGGCCAAGTACCAGGCCGAGGTGGATCGGTGGGACACCGAGGTCAAGCGATTAGAGCCACGAGGTGAGCCAGGGCGTGGGTCGAGCCCCAGATCCTTCTCGAATCGACCAATCAATGGAAATCGAGTGCCGCGTCGCACCTACGGCGCGGGCGACCATCACCAAGGCGGAAGCGGAGTTGCTCTCCAAAGGGGCCACGTTTGCGAAGACCAAGGTCGACGTCTCAGTCGCCCAGGCCGATCTGGCTGTGGCCACGAGCGAAGCGAAGCCGGATCGAGGCCTGGGTCGGCTCCCTCGCGCTCCCGGCGCCTTTCGACGGTGTCATCGTGGCCCGCAACGCCAATACGTTCGACTTCGTTCTGCCTTTCCTCGGGCGACCCTTCGGCAGATTCCCGATCGCCTCACCTCTCGCCCTCCGGAACTGCCGCGCAGAATCTACGTCGTCGATCGTACCGACGTGGTCCGGATCTTCGTCGATATTCCCGAGCAAGACGCCAACTACGTCCACGGCTGTGACCTGCGGCTGCTCTCATCCGTGAAGGACATGAGCGAGCTGCCGACATCGGGGTCGAAGACCCCATCGTCCTGGCCAATGCGCAGAACGTGCTTCAGTTCCTGGATCTTCGATACTCCGAGGGGCAGAAGGTGGTGGCCACCGACGAGAAAGCCCTCGGCGGAAAGGCGCCCCAGGTCGCCGAGCGCAAGGCGATGCTGGCGGGTTTGTGGCTTACTGGCCGCGTTTCCCCGATCGACAAGGACAGGGTGCCACGGAGCAACGTCGAACTGAAATGAAGCGGCAGCGCCGTGGTCAGATCCGTATTTGCCAGATCCGCCGTCTGATCGCCGCCAGCTGCCGTCACATATTGGATGGTTTCAGTCGCCTCTAAAGACTTTGTCGTGTAAATCGGAGTGCCTGGCCTGTCCGGCGTCCTTCAGTCAGCGTCGCCAGCCCTGACCGTCACGTTCGGGTTGCGTTGGTCAACAGGATCCCCTGTTCGTCTCCAGCCTCCACTAGCAATACGTACTCAAGCCAGCAACAGACATAGCGACATTTGGTCGTTGTCGGATCGGTGTCAGGCGACTTAGCGCCGCCGGGTGGCAGCACGTGGGGCCCGCGTCGCGCTGCGCGAGCCGCTCGCATTCCTTACCGGCTTGATCGAACTGGCCGCCGGGATCGCGCTCCTCGTGCCTCGCACCGCCCGCATCGGCGCGGTTACGCTGACAGTCGCGGCGACGGTCTTTATCAGATGATGGCTTTGCAGGCCAGCGCCGAGGGCATTACATGGTTGAGCGCTTCGGGCGACAGTGGCGCCGCGGGCTGCGACAACATGGAGTCTTCCGCAGCGAGCTCTGGGCTGAACGTGATGGTTCCCGCAAGCGCGCCCAATGTTACCGCCGTGGGTGGAACGGCCTTCTTGAGCGGCTCATTTGGCGAGTACTGGAGCCCGGCGAATAATACCTCAGGAGGGTCCGCGCTGGGTTACGTGCCGGAAATTGGCTGGAGCAACGCGAACGAAGTGCTGGGCGGCGGCGGTGGGGTCAGCGCGCTCTTCAGCAAACCGGGATTTCAATCCGAATTCGAGCCTTCGATCACCTCTGGCAGGCTGGTTCCCGACGTTGCGCTGGCCTCTGCTCCCGGGCCGGTGCCGTACATAATTATCTTCGGCGGATCGAAGACGATGGTTGGGGGAACTTCGGCGGCGACGCCGGTCTTTGCCGGGATCTCTGCGCTGGTGAACCAATATCTGGTGGCGCAGGGAAGCGCGCAATCGCCTGGCCTGGGCAACATGAACCCGGCGCTCTATCTTCTGGCCGAGCAGGTGCCTTCGGTTTTTCACGACGTCACTGTGGGCTCGAACGACGTTCCGTGCAGGGTCGGCACTCTCGATTGCAACACGGGAAAGCTTGGTTATGCGGCCGGTCCCGGATACGACGAGGCCACGGGCCTGGGCAGCGTGGATGCCTACGCGCTGGCAACAAATTGGGCGAGCGCGGCTATGGAGCCCTCCTCCACTTCGCTCTCCGCTTCCACGAACGAATCGGAGGCCGAGCAATCCATCAGCTTCACGGCTGCCGTCACTTCCAGCGGAGCGCCCCTTCAAGATAGTCCGGTAGAGTTCTACTACTCGAATGCGCAATTCAAGGCCACCGAGACCATTCTCGGCGCGGCGGAGACAGATACTAGCGGCAATGCAACCCTCCAGACGAACCTGCTGCCCAGCGGGACGAATGTCGTAGTCGCAGCCGCGACGGGAACGACGAAAACCTTACCCTCGCCCGACTCGAACTCCGTCACAATTACGGTCGCTGCATTTCCGACTACGGTATCGGTGACTCCTTCCAGCGGACCGTATCAGGCCGGGCAAACGGTTACGCTCGACGTCAGCGTGACGGGCCCGGCTGGAGACGCTTTGGCCGGCCCTTCGGGCAACTCCTTCTTCACTGCGGGAACCGTGAGCCTTTACAATTCCACCGGCGGCTTGCTGGCCTCAACTGCTCTCAACACGAGCGGCACCGCCGGCCTCACAGCAACACTGGCCACTGGAGCCAACAGCTTTTACGTCTCCTACTCGGGCAGCGCCTACGCGGCAGCTTCGCAGTCGGCGATTTTTGTCATGAATGCCCAAGCGCCGATCGCCGATTTCACACTCAGCGGCGGCGCAGTCTCGTTCACGGCTGGGTCGAGCACATCTGAATCGATCACCGTCACGCCGTTGAATGGTTTTAATCAGACCATTCAACTCAGTTGCACGGGGCTTCCGGCAGGCTACACCTGCACCCTGCCGGCAACGTTGACGCCGGCGGGAACCACCTCCGTGACGGTGACCTTTGGCTCACCCTCAGCCACACTGGCCGCAATTCCTCTTGCATTTCTGCTGCTGCTCGTGACCTTTGCGAAGAAGCGCCTCAGACACCTTGCGGCTCTCACCGCGGTGGTCTTAGCGACAACTCTGATCAACGGATGCGCTGCCGGAATTCAGAAAATCGGGACCTCCGGGCAGGGTTCCCAGAGCTATCTAGCCACGGTAACGGCCACCTCCGGCTCCATCAGCCATCAGCTCACGATTGAAGTGACAGTCACGCAATAAGACTCCGCTTTTCGCGGCCCGGTGCCCATTTGCAGCGTTGCCGGTCCGGCAATTCCTGACTCTGCTGCCCGCGCCACGTGAGTGCTTCGAATCGGCCGGGCAGAATTGTGCGGGTATTCGAATACTGATTACGAACGGTGCGCACCACGGTTTTGGGCAGCTTTTAACGCAACAGCTTTTCTATTGACACCCGATTCCCCGTCTGCGAGATTAACCGTGTATCCCCAACCTGGCTCTTCCCTCCCAATCAAGCCAGGAGGTCGTTAACCGAACATATCCAGCGGCAACCGTGTCTCCAGACACGCCCGGAACCGGCCCGCCTTCTATCAGTTTGTCTGGCTGAACGAATTGCGCTTGCTTTCTTCGTTGCAGGCGGGCAATCGCGCGCCCTTCGCGGGTTTCTGGGCCATGCCCAGCACCCGACCGGGCGAGGACGCCTATCGGTTCAGCCAAGAAGCGATCGAGATTCTCCGTTGTGAGTAAGGCCATTCGATCGTTCGGGGTTTCTGTCTTCTGGAGTCAGCGATGCCATTCTTCTCTGTTGGTCCACTCGATTGCATGGTCCGCCGCGCGATCTCGCTCTCACCGGTGTCTAGCGGCAATTCCCGTCGAAGCCGTCTGCTGTCGGTGCTGGCCGCCGCGGCGATGCTCGTCGGCGCAGGCGCGCAAAAGACGATCGCCCAGACCACGTATTCGGGCGGCGGTGCGATCAGCATTTCGGGATCCACCGCTTCGGGTCATTCCTCGCTCACAGCGAGCGGCGCGTCGGGCTCGGTCAAGACCGTTTCGGTCACCCTTCATGGCGTCACCTCAAACAGCACGAGTGACCTCAGCGTGTTTTATAGTTCCTTCGTACTTCAGGGGCCAGGGGGACAGAAGTTCGTGCTTCTCGGTTCCACTGGCGACAGCAACGACAATGGCGGCCTGAGCAATGCCACCATCACAATTGAAAACGCGGCGTCGAATGCTGCGCCACTCGCGGTGCCGTGGTCGAGTTCGGGTGGCACCGTGAAGCCCGACTCATACTGGCTGAACACAAACGCCGCTGGGCTCACAGTTCTGCCCTCCGACATCGAGGCCGACTCTCTTCCCCCGAGCGACGGAAGTGCGACCCTGAACGGCACCTTTAATAACACCGACCCCAACGGCGCGTGGACGCTCTACATCTTTACCGATGACCCGAACACTGGAGAAGCGGATCCAATATCCATCACGGGTTGGACGCTGACACTCACCTTCAACGCAACTGCTTCGGATTCGACTGCAACCACGGTCAGCTCCAACACCACCAATCCGGCGACGACATCCGGGAGCATTACCTACACGGCTACCGTGACGGATACGACGAATGGGGGCACCACGGTCGGCACCGGCACGGTCGCGTTCACAGCCAACGGTGTCACCATTGCGGGCTGCGGCGCGCAACCGGTCAGCGGCGGCCAGGCAACTTGCACCACGACCCTCTCGAACCAGGGTCTCTACGCCATCGAGGCCAGTTATGCCGCGGGCACGGGATTCGAATCGAGCGCCAGCGGCGCATTCAACCAATTGGTCGAACGTTCCTCCGCGGAGCCTGCGCCTAACACATGGTGCAACTACGGCTCCATCACGGTTCCTGGCCAGAGCGCGGGGGTGACTTATCCCTCCGTCATCAAAGTCACGGGCTATGGCGCGCAGACGGTGGCGAACGTGGAAGTGGAGTTGATGGATGTTACGGGCATCGTTGCGGCGCAGCATTTGCTGGTGGCGCCGGGCGGCGGTGCACGTAACCTGGATTTCTTCGACTACGGTTTCAACCCCGCAGACAATGCCAGCAGCGGCATCGAGCTGAATTTCTTCGACTCGGCAGGCGGGTATCCCAATTCCAACAACGCGCCGGCGCCAGGCAGTTTTGAAGCCTCCGACACTTTGCCCTCCGGCAACACCGACACGTTTCCTGCCTCGTCCGCACCAACCTACGACAGCTCCATCCCGCAGGTTCCGGGAACCATCAACTACGGCTACGACACGTTTTCTCCGGGGGCACGCGGGCTGATCACCGAGACCTTTGAGAGCAACTTCAACGGAGCCACGGTGGACGGCACTTGGGCTCTCTATCCCTATGAGGGCGACGCCACCACTGAGACCATCGGCGGCGGCTGGTGCATCTCGTTCACGTTGAACACGGGCGTGGCAACCACGACCACGATCGCTTCCAGCAAAGGCGACCAGACCACCGGCCAGGCGGTGACGCTGACGGCAACAGTGACCAGCGGAGGCAGCCCGGTGACCTCCGGCGGCACCGTTACCTTCCTCGAAAACGGCACGGCGCCTCCGGGGACGACAGGCGGCAGCAATGTTGTCACGCTGAATGGCAGTGGGCAGGCGACGTTCACCACGAGTTCTCTGCCGGAGGGCGACAACGAGATTGTGGCGGAATACGGCGGCGATGCCAACGACAATCCGAGCCAGGGAACGATCTGGCAACGCATCGACGATGCGACAGCCGTGTTGAGCGCCAGCGGAAGTTTTAGATATTGCAACACCGGCAAAATCGTGCTGAACGCCGCAACGGGTCCATACACTCCCAATCCGTCCAATATCTACGTCACTAATCTGCCCGGCACCATCGGCTCGATGAGCCTGACCCTGTATAACTTCTCGACAGAGAGCGATTCGATCTACGAGCATGAGTCGCTGGTGGAGGGTCCCACGGCCGCCGCGCTCGACTTCTTCTCGAGCGTGGGAAGCTCGGCGACCGTGCTCTCGACCGGCAACTACACTTTCGCAGACAGCGCCGGTTCCGAGGTTCCGCAGGCGAATTTTGCCGCGGGCACTTATCAGCCCACGAGCTACGCCAACGTCGACAGCACTGCTGACAGGTTCTATTCAAGTTTCAGCCCGTCGAGCGCAAGTCCGTTTTATCCGGCGCCGGCAACTTTCGCATACGCTGCGCCACGCGGCTCCTCCACCTTCGGCAGCACCTTCGGCAGTACGAATCCCAACGGAACCTGGAGCCTGTTCTTCGATCAACTCTTAACCGCAGACGAAACCGATGCCACAGGCTGGTGCCTGAACCTCACGGAAACTCCGGTTGCGGTCACGGTGGGCTTGGGCCACAGTGGCAGCGGAACGGGCGGCGATTTTATCCAGGGCCAATCCGCCGCGCAGATTACCACCATCGTCACGAGCAACGGCCCAGGTGCGACCGGCGACCCACTCCCGCCAACCAATCCGCTGACCGTCGCCGACACTCTGAATTCCGCGCTCACTTATACGGGCTTCACGGGTTCGGGCTGGTCTTGCTCAGCGACGGGACAGACGGTGACCTGCACCAACGATAGCGCGGTGGCGCAAGGCAGCGCCTATCCCACGCTGACGCTCAATGTGAATGTTTCGCCGAGCGCTCCCAACAGCATCACCAATTCGGCATCGGTGAGCGGCGCGGGCATTACCTCGAACAGCGGCAACGACACCATCGCGGTCGAGGGCCCTGCCACGCTCGCGATCAGTAAGTCCCATAGCGGCAACTTCACTCAGGGTTCCTCCGGGGTCTGGACGCTGCTGGTATCGAACACGGCAGCCACCGGCAGCACCAGCGGTACCGTCACCGTCTTCGATGTGCTGCCTATCGGCTACACGCTCAGCTCATACACCTCCACCAGCAGCCTCTTTACCTGCAGCGGCACCTCCATCGTCATCTGCACCGGAACTCCGGGCATTGCCGCCGGAAGCAGCGATACGATTACGCTCACCGTGAACGTGCCGGCGAACTCGGCCACTTCGGTGAGTAATACGGCGTCCACCTGGGGCGGGGGCGACCCGGTGCACATCAACTCGGGCACTGCTGCCGTGTCGAATACCGACAGCGTGACAGTCATCCAGGTTCCGGCAAGCGTCTCGGTCGTATCCGGGAACAATCAATCTGCCACCATCAACACGAGCTTCGCCAGCCCGTTGACAGTGGTGGTCAAGGATGCGGGCGGGAGCATCGTCTCCGGCGCCAGTGTCACCTTTACCGCTCCAGGTAGCGGCGCAAGCGGAACCTTCGCTAACTCCACGGCGACCATCACGGCCAACACGAACGGCTCGGGCCAGCTTGTGGAATCCTTCACCGCCAATGCCACTGTCGGCGCTTATACGGTTACTGCGCAGGCCGGCGCCAGCGGTCCTTCGACCACCTTTAATCTGACCAACAACGCGGCCAGCACGACCACCGCCGCCGCAAATCAAACGACCGCCTACAACCCGAGCACCCAGGGCGTCACGCTGTCGGCGACTGTCACCAGCACGGCAGGAACGGTGAACGCCGGGACTGTCACCTTCACCGTACTCATTGGCGGGACGCTGGTGGGGATGCCGGCGACGGGCACGGTTTCTGGCGGCAGCGCCTCGGCGGTCTATACGCTTCCCGGCGGAACTCTCGCTGGCGCGTACACCATCCAGGCCGTCTATAACGGCTCGACTAACTTCGCCGCAAGCGGCGACAGTACCCACACATTGACGGTTCAGCCGCCGACTCCGGCGCAGGTGGTCGTCCGCGGCTATCTTTCGCCGGATTATGTGGGCGTAGCGCACACCGCGGCGGTGACGGTAGAAGATATCTACGGCGATCCGGTGACGACATACTCCGGCTCGGCAACCATTACCACCAGCGACAACTTGGCCACGGTAACCACGCCGGTCACGATCACCAACGGCTCCGGAACCTTCACCGTGACCTTCGCGACCACGGGTACGCAGAGCATCACCGCTGCCATCCCGGGGCTGAACAGCGTGAGCGAGACCGGTATCCAGGTCAATGCCATCCCCGGCTATGTGGTGACAACAGCGAGCGACGATGCAAGTGGCGTCGCATCCAACTGCCCGATTGGCGGTCCCAGTGGCGGCAGCGGAACGGACTGCTCGCTGCGCGACGCGCTGGCCGCCGCAGCCGGCACGGGAACGGGCAACATTACCTTTGCTTCATCGGCATTTCCCGCTCCGAATGGCGAGACCATCACGCTGGGCAGCGCGGGCACGTTGACCATCCCGCCACTCACCTCGATTCAGGGGCTAACCACGGGCAGCGGCGCATCGCTCACGAACCTGGTAACGGTTAACGGCAATAACGCAGCCACCGACTTCACCGTGAGTCCCGGCGTGACCGGCGTGAGCATCAGCGGCCTGACGATCACGGGCGGCAGCAGCCGCACCGGCGGCGGCATTTACAACCAAGGTACACTGACGGTCGCCAACAGCTACGTCTGGAGAAATGCGGCGAGCGGCGGCTTCGGCGGCGGCATCGCGAATACGGGCACGCTCACATTGACCGATAGCCTCATCTACTTCAATTCCGCGACAGGCGGGCAGGGCGGCGGCATCTTC
>CAVXOO010000066.1:0-9585 GCA_963762945.1 uncultured Acidobacteriaceae bacterium
CTTTGCCCTTCACCTACGCTGAACTTCAGTTACGTATTGCTCTTGTAAGACCCCGGCAAAGACTCGTTAAGAATCTTGCCGATGGCACGGGGCCATTGCATGCGGCGGAGCGGGGAAAAGCAAGCAACCGCGGATCCTTCGACTGCGCCTCAGGATGACAGGGCGTTCCTATTCACCGAAATCGGATTCAGAAGGCTGCGGGTTATCTCAAAGTGCGCAAAGCTCCCGAAATCTTCCGCTGATGCGTCGGAAACCGCTCCGCAGGGCTAAACAGGCTGCGGAAAAAGGCTGAACTTGCGGAATATTTTTGAGAGAACATCCCGCAGGGGCTAAAGCCCGCGCTCATTTTGCGACAGTTGCGGCACGACTAAAGTCGTGCCCTTTCGCGTTTCGCGGCTCAGCGGCAGTTTTTCAGTAGCCTGTTCTATCCCGCGCTCTTCACGCGCACTACGGTGATTTTTTCGAAGCCCTCTTCGAAGACTGGGGGCTTTAGTTTTTCGGCCATTTTGCGCATGATGTCTTCGCTGACCGAGCGGTCGCGTTGGCGGTTGCGCTCGAGGCAGACTTCAAGGGGTACGTCGAAAAAGACGGCCTGCACCTCGTAGCCGAAGCTCTTGGCCATCTTGATCCACTGGCGGCGCTCGTGGGTGGAGAGGTTGGTGGCGTCCACGTAGTTCATGGGCATTTTGGCGATGAGCCGGGCGCGCAAGAGCGAACGCAGCGTGGAGAAAACGAGGCCCTGGTAGCGCTGCTCCTCGACGTCGTCGAAGAGGATGCCGCGCAGGAGATCGCTCGAGAGCGGGGTGATGCCGCGGCGGCCGAACCATGTGGTTTTACCGGAGCCGGGAAGGCCGATGGCCAGCACCACGTAGCCCTTGGGGACGAGCCCCAGCGCGTTGGGCCTGGGCTCGGGCGTGGGCGGCATCTCGGGCTGGGTTTCAACCTCAAGGCGTCCGGAGCTGGCAGGCTCGTTCCATTCCTGCTGCTTCGCGGGCCATTGCGACTTGGCGGAGGCTTGTGGCCGCGTGGGCTGCTGGGATTCACGCCGGGGCTGGCTCTTTGCTGCGTGTTGGGCCGGCGGCGGGGCGTGCTGAGGCTGCGCTTGCACGCGCGGAGGTTGCGGGTGCGGAGCGGGCGCATTCAGAGGCCGCGCTCGTGTGTACGGAGTCTGCGCCGAATCCGCGTCAGGATAGGAAGGAACGAGCGGAGCCAGTTGATTCGCCGGGAGTTCCGCGCCGGTTTTGCCAGTGGATTCTGAAGTATTGGGACCGCGTCTGGTGCGTCTTCTCATGTTGCGTTCAACCCTTGCCGATAACCTTGTGTATCACCCGAATACCATACTGGACGCAGGTGCTGCAAATCGTGTGCACTCCGTCACATACAGTCCTGTCGCAGGAGCATCATCCTAACGTTAGGAAATCGTGTGCGTGAAGCGGAGCGGCTGGCATTTGGTTGCCCTTGCCCGCAATGGTACGATCAAAGGTTCGGTCGGGGCTTGGTGAAACTCATTTTCCGACGCCGCACGACCCGAGTATTTGAACCCAATGGCTCACCCAAAACAAGGAGAAACGACACATGGCAGTGAAGGTTGGAATTAATGGCTTCGGCCGCATTGGACGCAATGTTTTGCGCGCCGCGCTTGGCAACAAAGAGATCGATTTTGTCGCCGTCAACGATTTGACCAGCCCGGCGACGCTGGCGCACCTGCTGAAGTACGACTCGATCCTGGGCAACCTGCCCAACGAGATCAAGTCGGGCGAAGATTTTATCTCGGTCGACGGCAAGAAGATCAAGGTGTGGGCGGAGCGCGATCCCGCCAAGCTGCCCTGGGCCGATGTAGGCGCACAGGTGGTGATCGAGTCAACGGGCCACTTTACCGATGGGGCGAAAGCGAAGGCGCACCTGGGCGCAACCGTGAAGAAAGTCATCATCTCGGCGCCTGCGACCAACGAAGACATCACAC
Organism: uncultured Acidobacteriaceae bacterium; assembly: GCA_963762945.1. Taxonomy (GTDB): domain Bacteria; phylum Acidobacteriota; class Terriglobia; order Terriglobales; family Acidobacteriaceae; genus Telmatobacter. Next base: position 1,964 of record CAVXOO010000066.1, read on the forward strand.
TGGTGCTGGGCGTGAACGAGGACAAGTACGACGCGGCGAAGCACAACATCATTTCAAACGCAAGCTGCACCACCAACTGCCTGGCGCCGGTGGTGAAGGTGATTCTCGAAACCACCGGGCTCGTCTCCGGCATCATGACGACCATTCATAGCTACACGAATGACCAGGTGATTCTGGACTTTCCGCACAAGGACCTGCGCCGTGCCCGCGCCGCAGCATTGAACATGATTCCCAGCTCGACTGGCGCCGCCAAGGCACTGAAGCTGGTGATCCCTGAGACCGCCGGCAAGCTCGACGGCTTCGCTATTCGCGTGCCAACACCCAACGTGTCGATCGTCAACCTGACGTACATCGCCGAGAAGACACCGACGGTCGAAGGCCTGAACGCCGCGTTCAAGGCAGCCTCCGAAGGAAAACTGAAGGGGATCCTGGGCGTTGATTCGAACCTGCTGGTGAGCTCGGACTTCAAGGGCGACAAGCGCAGCTCGATTGTGGACGCGCCGCTGACCAAGGTGGTCGGCAACAGCGTGAAGGTGCTGAGCTGGTACGACAACGAGTGGGGCTACTCGAACCGCGTCGTCGACCTGATCGGCTTCCTGGAGAAGAAGGGGCTGTAAAGACAGTTGTCAGTTCACAGTTGTCAGTGGCGGAGGCCGGCAAGCGTCGGCCTCCACTCTTTGACGCTTGGCAACCAGTGACGAACAACCAATAACCAGCAATCGATCACCGGTCTGTGACAACATCCATGACACGACAAGACATCTCTGGCGGCTCGCCTTACGAGCCCATCATTGGTTTCTCGCGCGCGGTGCGCATTGGGAACACCGTGCATGTTTCGGGCACCGGCCCGGTGGGAGCGGACAGCGAAGATGCTGCCGGGCAGACTCGCCGCATCTTTCAAATTGTCGAAGAGGTTCTGAAAAAGGCTGGCGCCTCGCTCGATCAAGTTGTGCGCACGCGCATGTACCTGGCCCACGCCGAGGATTGGGAGGCGGTTGGCCGCGTGCACGGCGAGTTTTTTTCGAAGTCCCGTCCGGCCTCGACGATGATTGTCGTCGCCGCGCTGCTGAATCCTGCATGGCGCATCGAGATGGAGTTCGAGGCCGTGCTGCCGGATTAAGATTGACTTGCGCCGGTTGTCGCCGACAGACGATAACTGTCAATTGGCAACTGAAAACCGATCACAGACTACTCAAGAAAGGCATCATCCATGGCCAAGCTCTCGATTAAAGACATCGATCTCGCCAATAAGCGCGTGTTTATCCGCGTTGACTTCAATGTTCCGCTGACTGAAGACGGACAGACGATTACCGACGACACGCGCATTGTGGCTACGCTGCCCACGATTGAATACGCGTTGCGGCACAAGGCCAAGGTGATTCTGGCGTCGCACCTGGGCCGGCCTAAGGGCAAGCCGAATCCGAAGTATTCGCTGCGGCCGGTGGTGGACAGGCTGCGCGAACTGCTCGACAAGAAATTGGGCGAGAGCGTGAACGTGGCCTTCTCACCGGATTGCGTGGGCGAGATTGCCGAAGAGATGGCGCGGCAGCTCGAATCGGGCCAGGTGCTGCTGCTCGAAAACCTGCGCTACCACGCGGAGGAAGAGGCCAACGATCCGGCGTTTTCGAAATCGCTGGCATCGCTGGCCGATGTGTACGTGAACGACGCTTTTGGCTCGGCGCACCGCGCGCACGCATCGACGGAGGGAATTACGCACTACCTGAAGCCCGCCGTGGCCGGACTGTTGATGGAGAAGGAAATCACCTATCTCGGCAAAGCGCTTGAAGCGCCGGAGAAGCCGTTTGTGGCCATCCTAGGAGGATCGAAGATTTCGGGCAAGATCGACGTGATCCAAAATCTTCTCGACAAGGTCGACACGCTGGTGATCGTGGGCGGCATGGCGTACACGTTCTTCCGCGCGCTGGGCGTCAAGACTGCCAAGTCGCTCGTCGAAGAGGACAAGATCGAGCTGGCAAAAGAAACGCTCGAAAAGGCGAAGGCCAAGGGCGTGAAGCTGCTGCTGCCTTTGGACAACGTGATTGCCGACAACTTTGCCAATGATGCGAAGGCGCAGGTCTGGGACAGCTCGAAGGATTTTCCCGAGGGCTGGCAGGGGCTCGACATCGGGCCGAAGTCGGTGGCCGCGATCGAGCAGGTGGTTGCGACGGCAAAGACGATTGTGTGGAACGGGCCGGCAGGCGTCTTTGAGTTTCCGAACTTCGCCAAGGGCACAAACGCAATCGCGCACGCGGTTGCGGCGAATCGCACGGCAACGTCGATCATCGGCGGCGGTGATTCGGTGAGCGCGATCAACCAGGCCGGCGTAGCCGACCAGATCACGCACATCTCGACTGGCGGCGGAGCTTCGCTGGAGTTTTTGGAAGGCAAGAAGCTGCCGGGCGTGGAAGCGCTGACGGAGAAATAGTAAACAGTGAACAGTGAACAGTGGACAGTTGAGATCGCATCCGGCGAAAAAACGCTGGATGCGATTTTTGTTGTCGGGTGATTCCGAGAGAATGAATACACTGAAAGCTGAGGCGGGAAACCATGCCCTATTCCACGCGGGTTTTGTCGAAGGATGCGGAATTTCCTTCCTTTGACGAGCTTGCGCAGTTTATTCGCGCCGAGCACCCGCATTTCAAGCTGGTTATCGAAGAAGGCACGGAGGAAGAGTGGGAAAGCCTGCTTCTTTCTGGAATTGACGACGTTGAAGTTGCGGTTGTCGAGCGCAATCCGGTCTCGGAGGGTTCGCTTGGCGAGGAGGAGATTGACGAGTTCATCGAGGAGACGCAGGACGCGAAGCCGGAAAGCGGTGTGGCGTGGCTACATGAGTTTCTGGCATCCGTGAAAACCATTTACGGATTCCAGCACCTGCAGGGGAATGAGTTCGAAGAAGGCAGCAACGCACTGCACGGGCTGCGCACCAAGTTGTGGGAACGCGGAGACGCGATTCTGCAGGCTGACGAAGAGGGGTTCACGAACGAGGAGGGTTTCCACATCGTCTGGCAGTTTTCTGACTCGGTCTCAGGCCCGTGGAAGATGGGCGTGCTGCAGGACGGCGTCTGGCACCACTTCACGATGGACCTTGGCGATCCGGATCATCGGGCGGCGTTCCTTGAAGGCTCGGTGCCCGACGATTTGATTTCGACGGTTGGGGCTGGGGCGTAGCTCAGGCGTGAACGCCTGTTCCCCGATCGGAACTTCTCATTCGGCGTTGTGCCCGGCGTCACCCGGCGGGGCGAGAGCGATCCCCTAGAATTGAATTGCCAAAACTTTTACCTCCGAAGGGACCCGAAAACATGTCTCGTAAAGCACTGATTGCCGCCAATTGGAAGATGTACAAGACGCCGGCCGAAGCCAAGGCGTTTGTCGATGCCTTTTTGCCGCTGGTCGCCGGGCACACGCGCGACGAGATCGCGCTGTTCCCTTCTCCGGTGCTGCTGCCCGCGGTGGTTCCGGCCTGCAAGGGGTCGAACGTTGCGGTGGGCGCGCAGAACATTCACTTTGCCGAGGAGGGCGCTTACACGGGCGAGACCTCGGTGGGGCAACTGATTGCCGTGGGCGGAACGCATACGCTTATCGGTCACTCGGAACGGCGGCAGTACTTTGCCGAGACCGACGAAATTGTGAACAAGAAGCTGCACACGGCGCTTAAGCATGGAATCGTCCCAGTGGTGTGCGTGGGCGAGGTGCTGGCGGAGCGCGAGGCCGGCAAGACGGCGAGTGTGCTCAAGACGCAGATAACGGGCGCATTTGTGGGGATTACTCCCGAGGCTGCTGCGCCGATTGTGATTGCGTATGAGCCGGTGTGGGCCATCGGGACGGGCAAGACGGCGACGCCGGAGATGGCTGCCGACGCGCACAGGATCATTCGCGCGGAAGTGGCCAGGCTGCTGGGAGCCAATGTGGCCGCGGCTGTGCGCATTCTCTACGGCGGCAGCGTGAAGCCGGATAATGCGACGGCGCTGATCGGCATGGAAGAGATCGACGGGGCGCTGGTGGGCGGCGCGAGCCTGAAGCCGGATTCGTTTGCGGCGATTGTGAAGTACTGAAAAGGCAGCGGAGTTAGCGGGGCTAGCGGAGTTTGCGGAGTTAGCGTCCGCTGCGCGGATGATCGCGAGTTGGCACGCGCTGCGCGCGATTTCGCAAGTTAGCAAAAGGCCGCCCGGAGCATGGAGCTTCGGGCGGCTTTTTATTTTGGATCGGGATTTTGCGCTAGGCGTAGAAGCTGGCGATCCAATTCTGTAGCAGCGCCGGGAAGCAGCCGAGGACGGCAACTGCGGCGGCGATCGCGAGGAGCACGGCCAGCGTGACGGGATGGGCTTTGATGGGCGTGTTGTCAGCGGCGGGCATTACGTAGGCGCGCTTGAGGACTTGCAGATAGTAGTAGAGCGAGACGGCGCTGAAGGCGATGGCGAGGGCCACCAGACCGAGGGCCGCATAGGAGATGGGAGACATGCTCAGCCCCAGGCTGAGCACTGCGGCGAAGAGGTTGAACTTTACCCAGAAGCCGACCAGCGGCGGAATTCCGGCGAGCGAGAGGAAGAGCACGAGCAAGACGGCGGCGAGCAGCGGATTGCGCTTTTGCAGGCCGAGGAAGCTGTCGAGTTTGTCGGAACCGGTGGCGCGCTCGACGATGCCGACCACACCGAATGCGCCGATGGTGGTGAGGCCGTAGGTAAGGACGTAATAGAGAATGGCCTGATCCATCGACTTCGTCCAGGAGACGAATGCCAGTCCGAGTAGGATGTAACCGGTGTGCGCGATGGCAGAGTAGGCAAGCAGGCGGCGAACACTCGATTGTGCGAGAGCGGCCAGGTTGCCGAAGGTCATCGACGCGGCGGCGAGAATCAACAGGATCAGAGTCCAGATGGAAAAGACGCTCGCGGGCGTGGGTAGTTGCTTCGACACGTTGGTCATAAGAGTGACCACGCCGTAGCCGCGACCATATGTGTTGGAGAGTGGCGCCAGAAGGTAACGAAGCGTCACGGTCGTGATGGAAAGGAGCAGCGTGAAGCTGGCGACCTTGGAGACCGAAGCGATAAAGGCCGCAGCCGGAGCGGGCGCGCCTTCGTAGGTGTCGGGCGCCCAGAAGTGGAAAGGCACTGCGGCGACCTTGAAACCGAGGCCAACGGCAATCATGACCAGTGCAATATAGATGAGCGGCGACCCCCCGTGAAATGCGGCCATGTCCGCGCAGAAAACCACGCGGGGCAAGTTGGTTGATCCGGCGATCCCGTAGAGATAGCTGAAGCCAAAGAGCAGAAATGCCGCGGACATGCCGCCGAAGAGGTAGTACTTCATCGCGGCTTCAGCGCTTTTCTCTGATTTTTTGGCGAAGGCGGTGAGAATGTAGAGGCCGAGCGAAAGCAGTTCGAGGCCGACGAAGATGACGAGCAGATCCTGCGCGGCGGAGACGATGAGACCACCGGCTGCGGCCATGAGAACCACAGCCACATATTCGCCGGGATTGCGCGTGAACTCGGAATCGATGAGTAGTAACAATGTGAGCGCGGTGAGAGCGAGAATCGCGATTTGCGCGACGGCCGGCGAGCCGCCGGCGGCGAGCACAAGATAGCTGCCGTTGCTGAGGCCGACCCATCCAGCCGCGTAGACCGCCCAGATCGCGGCGGCGCATCCGGCGACGCCGAGAAATGCCGCCATGGCGACGCGGGTTTTGGTTGCGGCTTTGCGCAGGAAGCCTAGATCGACGACGATCACGAGGAGTGCGGCGATTTCGAGGGCTGTTTCAGGGAGCGTGGCGCGGAAGAGGTCTACGTAGTTCATTGCGCGCCTCCCGCGAGCAGCGTTTTGACGGCCGGCTCGATCTGGTCGAGGAGAATGCGCGGATAGAGGCCGACGACGAGGGTGCATGCGCCGAGGAGAGCGACTCCGGCGATTTCAGGCCAGGTGATGGGCGGGAGTTTGTGATGCTGTTCGGCTTCAAGCTCGTGCGCGGTGGGCAGAGTGTCCGAGAAAAAGGCTTTTTGCAGAGCGCGCCAGATGTAGGCGACGCCGACGATGATGCCGATGCCGGAGACGATCGTCCACCACGGGTTGGCGTGCCATGCGCCGACGAGAACTTGCAACTCGGCGACGAAGCCGGAGAAGCCCGGCAGACCCATCGACGCGACGCCGGCAAAGACAAAGGCCCACGCGGCGAAGGGAAGTCGGCGCGAAAGGTGCATGGGCTCTAGCTCGGCGAATTGGCGGGTGTGGGTGCGGTCGTAGACCACGCGGCCGACGATGGCGAACAAGAGGCCGGCGATGACGCCGTGCGAGAACATTTGCAGCACTGCGCCGTCGACGCCGATCTGGTTGAGCGTCATGAGGCCGAGAAGGACAAAGCCCATGTGGCTGACGCTCGAATAGCCGATGACGAATTTGAAATCGGTTTGGGCCAGTGCGACGAGCGCGCCGTAGACGATGCCGATGACGGCCAGCCAGGCGAAGACGTCGCGCCAGGAGCCGAGGCCGAGGAGCGTGAATCCCCAGGGATCGAGGCCGTGAGGAAAAAGACCGATGCCGACTCTGAGACAACCATACGCGCCGAGTTTCATGACTACGCCGGCGAGAAGCATGGAGGCGGCGGTGGGTGCGGCGACGTGGCCAGTGGGCGCCCAGGCCACACCGCAGTCACCACCACTGCGCCACTCTGCGTCAGGCTCGTAAAATCCACCAGCGATGCGCAGATCGGATAGTAACTGTAATTTGCATTCGTCCCGGCAAAGAGAGAAACGTCCGGAATATCGCGATGGCCGTCAGCCGGAACTCCCGTGCCCGCCTGCCATGCGGGCTTCGCATAGCCAACCGTGGAGTTGCCGCTTGAGACCGCCATGCTGCTCACTCCGCCGCCAGTAGCCTCAATATTCCACGTCGACTGCGAACCAAGATCGCTGATGATGTTGTAACCAGGCTCTCATCCACGGCTGCTCTGGAATTGTCTGCAACAGTGAGGGCGACGGAAATCCCGTTGTCTGAAACGACCAGTAGTCAAGCTGCGCCGTCAGCGCCGATGACGTGCCGTCATATTGCGAGTAATAAAAATCCGTCGCGCCAACTGCCACGTTGTAAGGCGTGCTCGCAATTCCATTGACTGCCAGCCCGTTGAAGGCCTCCGTCTCCGTGTTGAAGTTGTCGCACCCCGCCGAACCGGAATCACCCGCCGCCACAAAAACCGTCTGCCCCTGCGCCGCCGCCTGCTGCCAGAGCTGGCTCCAGAACGTATTCCCACTCACACCAAGATCCGATTCACACTCCCCGTAACTCATGCTGATCACGCCGGCCACATCGTCTTCAACCGCGCGATACGCCGCCAGAATCAGCCCCGGAGGTTCGGCCGATCCCGAAGACGTGTAGAGCAGAACCTTCGCCCGCGGCGCTACCGAAATCGCCAACTCAACATCGGTGTACGCCTCGATCGCATCCGCGTTCATCCCCGGATCATCGCCATCCACCACCACCTCGGGAAGAAAACTCGGGATTGAAAAAATCGATTGGTAATCCTTCACCACCGTCACATCAATATTCGATCCGCTGATGATTCCAATCCACTGCGCAAAGCCGTTGATGTTGTTCGCATAGACGCTGTTCAAATCGTACTGCGCATAAAAATCCACGGG
>CAVXOO010000067.1:0-11083 GCA_963762945.1 uncultured Acidobacteriaceae bacterium
GAATACCTTCGATGCTGGCGACATCTTTGATTCGTGTCCGGCGCTCGGTTTCCTGCGGCTGCACCAGAGCCATCGAAATCAGCCACGCCGAGGCCAGCGCCAACCACCACCAGAAGGCACGATTGGCGCGCGCCCGCGCCCGCGCCTGGGCCATGCGCAGCGCCATCATGGCCTCCGAGGTAAGCGCGTCGTTTCTGAACTGTTCTTCGCTCTCGATGTCCCTCATCGCGTTACCCTCCGGGCTGCCCGTCCATCTTTGTCCGACAAGCCTTGGAGTACTCCCTCACCCGTTTACCTACCCTCACCCGATCGTCCTGCCCCGCTTACCCGCGATCGTTTGTTCGGCCTGTTGCGGCCCAGCCTTCCGGCCGCGATTCAACCCTGCCCATTGAGCCCTGCCAGCCAGCGCCACCCGGGCGCGGTTCAGGACGCCAGCATCTTTTCGAGAAAGCACACCACCGGATTCTGTCTGTACATGGAGTCGTTTCCGATGCCCTTGCCGGTCACTTCAAGTTCCAGGTCGGTCATGGCGGTCGAGAGCCCCTGATCTTGATTTCTTACGTCTTTGGGGCGCACCAGGCCGCGCAGCCGCGGTCAGCTGTGTCTGCTGGGGGAGGGGCAGTTGCCGCGTGGCCTGTACGACCAGCATGCCATTGGGCTGCACGTCCATCACTTCGGCCCCGAAGATGGTGGTGAGGCTAGAGTCGTTGTGCTTTGACCCTGCGCCGTCAGGCAGGAGCTGGCCGTTGCGCCCAGCAGGTTCTGCATGTTGTTAGCAGGCTCGAGCGCGCCGAAGAGCGAGGTGATGTTCGAACTGGCATTCGAAGCGCGGAGACTCACGCCCCATCGGTCGAGGCGGTCAGACGGTCGGCGACCAGGATCGTCACCACGTCGTGGATGCGAAAGGCCTTGACATCCGTCTCCCGGCGCACGAGCTGACGCTGTGCGCTCCAGATTTAGCCCGGCGTACGCACTTCGGCGGCCTGCTGCGCACGCACCTTGGTGATGTAGGCGCGCAGCGCCTCCTCGGGAGGAGTGGCCTTGCTTGCACCCGCTGCGGCGTTGCTCTTCTTGCTGCTCGCACCTACAGCCGGCACCAGCAAGGCGCAGAGCACGATTGCTGCGATGGTTCCCTTCATCAATCCCCTCATCTGGCCTGCTTTCATGGCTCCACCTTGCTCTCGAGGCCGAACACAGCATGACCGGGCGAGACCGCCTCGACCTTGACGACTCTGCCGCCAATCTTTAGTCGCGCCCTCAAGCAGGCCCCTTTCACCGCGGATCCAAGAGCCACCGCTTCGAGTCGCGTATCCGCCACCGGCGTATGTTCTAGAACGAGCAGCGCATCCCCGGCGTGGATCGCGCCCGGTTCTTCGGCGACAGGTGCGGAGGGCAGCGGGCCGTTTCCCTTTCTCTCCTGGAAACTGGTCCTCTGCCCGGCCAGCACACAAACGTGCCGGGCCGGCAGGCCGGTCAGGGTCCCGCAGCAGCAACCAGAGATTGCCTGTAAAGGGATCGTCGATCTCGCGGAGAAAAGCACCGCCGGATCGAGAGCTGTCTCTGGCGGCGAGGCAACGGCGGGCACCGCTTCCCGCGAGGCAGATGTATTGCTCCCAGCCTGCGCCTGACGCTGCAGCCTGGGGCTACCGCCAGCCATCCAGTGATCGCAACGCGTATCCAATTCATGTTCAATTCCCGGTCTCATATCCGATACACCTCATGGGGCTGTTGTAACTTCAGATGAAAGATGAGGTTTAGTGCGTCATATTGTTGACCTGCGAGTACATGTCGTCGGCAGCCTTGATGACCTTGGAATTCGACTCGTAGGCCCGCTGCGCCAGGACCATCTGCACAAACTCTGTGACCACATCCACATTCGAGTTCTCGAGATATCCCTGTTGCAGAGTGCCCAGGCCCTCGGTGCCGCCGGGATTACCGAGTACCGGTAGCCCGAACTTAACGTGGCCGTGAGCAGGTTGTTGCCCATGCTCTCGAGGCCTCCGGGGTTGGGAAAGGTGGCCAACTGAATCTGTCCCAGTTGCGAGGGATTTTGCTGCCCGGCCAAGGTCGCGTTGACCACGCCGTACTGCGTGATGGTGACCGCGGTTGCATTCGAGGGAATGGTGATGGTGGGAATCAGCGGATCGCCGTCGGTGGTCACGATGGTGCCCTGGTTGTTCAGGTGAAACTGCCCGGCGCGGGTATAGGCAATCGTGCCATCGGGCCGCTGCACCTGAAAGAACCCAGCGCCCTGGATTGCGACATCGAGCGGATTGTCGGTCTCGTTCAGCTCGCCCTGGGTGTTGATGACCTCGGTCGCCGCCGGGCGCGTGCCCAGGCCGATCTGCAACCCGGCCGAGACCGTGCTCTGGCTCTGCGCAGCGCCGGGTGTGATCATGTTCTGATACACCATGTCCTGAAACTGCAGGCGCAGCTGCCGGAAACCCGTGGTGGAGGAGTTGGCCAGGTTGTTGGCGATGGTGTCGAGGTTCATCTGTTGTGCGCTCATGCCGCTGGCGGCCGTATATAACGCTCGAATCATGCTATTCCTCGTTTTCTTCTGCTTTGGAGTGGATTCCTGTCACATCCTTGGCAGCTAACTGCTTACCCGGTTCTGGGCTAGACCCTCGGAAGGTCCTCGGTCGCAAACTTGTTGAATTCGGTGTGGAATACGGTTAACGCGCGCTGCATCATCTCGGCCTGGCGCTGCATCATTACCAGATCGAGCGTGCCCTGGACGACGTCCTGATTTGCCCCCTCGAGAGCGCCCTGATGGATCGACGCGCCCGTCGCAGCTACAGGGGTTGCGCCCGTCGGGGCCACATAACGGTTGGCGCCCTCGGGCGTCAGCACGGTCCCGGCGGGAAAATCGAAGACCCGACGCGGGCCACTACACCGCCCGCCACCGAGACCGTTCCATCGGAGCCTATCGCGACTTCGCCGGGCGGAATCTGGATGGTCTGGCTCGCAGCCGAGAGCACCGGCTCGCCCGCCTGCGTGACCAATTGGCCGTTTGGCGTGCGGTGGAAGCTGCCGTCGCGCGTGTAACGCGGTCCATTGGGCGTCTGCACCATAAAGAAGCCCTGGCCTTCGATGGCCAGATCGAGGGGGTTGCCGGTTTCGGCCAGCGCGCCCTGGGCCATACTGAGCCGGTCGCCACCCAGCAGGCCGTAGTTGTTCACGGTCTCTCCTAGCTGGGAATCCGCGCCGTCGGGCCCCAGAAGCACGGAGCGGAAGAACTCCCGTTCCGCGCGAAAGCCCGGCGTCTGGGCGTTGGCCAGGTTGGCCGCCGCCGTATCCAGAGCCTGGGTTCGCGCCTCCAGCCCGGTCATTGCTGCGTAATAGCCACTGTCCATCGAAGCATCTCCTCGTGGAGTTGCACGGGAGATGAATGCAGATAGAGGACCGAAAGGGGGGAAGCGGAGATTAGAGGGAGATTATGGAAGGAATGTCACAGACGCTTGAGAGGAACAGCGGAGGTCCGCCGGTCCCCAAGCCTGTTCCTTCATCTAATCGATGTCATATGTTGCCCAACCGGTTTCATGTTGCCCAATCAATGACGCGTTACCTAATCGATGTCAACCTAGCCAATCGATGACGCGCACTCACAGTTGGCCCGCTTCAGGCAGGGCGATGCTCTCTATTGCAGCCCGTCGCAGACGATGGTCACCTCAAAAACCTCTTCGCTAAAGCGGTAGAAATGATGAAGCTGGAACTCCGGGGCCTGTACGTGCAGGTTGTAGTCCCTGCCTGTAATGACTGCCGGAACGGAAAGGCCGCAGTTCGCCGCCAGTTCCGGCACCTTGCCTTTCCAGGCACCGGCCAGCATGTTGCAGATCTCGCCGATTCCATCCTTGACCGTGTCGTCAATCTCTGCGAACTCCATCCCCGTCATCTGGGCAGCAATCTTCACAGCCGTCCCGGCTCCGGAGCGGAAGACACAGGCGCCGCTCAACATACCGCCGAAGCCGACCACAGCCGTCACCGATTCCGTTTGGGCATGGGCCGGTCCGGCCTCGCGCTTGCACTCAAGGCCCAGCATCAGCCGGAAGACCTCTTCTACGCTGGCATCCAGATTTCGCGGATCGGAGACCCGCTGCACGGATTCACGCAACGACACCGCCATCGCCTGCTCCCTTCCCTCATTGCCGTCCAGGACCGTAATCTTCGCATGCCCCGCAATTGCAGCCGCACGCACCCCGTTTAACCACACAGGAGTCCCCCTTGTCAGGCCGCCTTCACCAACGGCAGCACCCGCTCTTTGACCTGCTCGGCCGTGAACGGTTTGCGGATGTACCCCTGCGCCCCGGACTGTATGGCCTGCTTCACATGCTCCTCGCTCGACTCGGTGGTGATCATCACCACAGGAACGCCCTGAGCCAGGTTCTGGGCACGAATCTGGCGCAGAAACTCCAGGCCGTCCATGATCGGCATGTTGATGTCGGACAGGATCAAGTCCACCGGATTTGCCTTCAGCATCTCCAGCCCTTCGGCCCCGGACCCGGCTTCGTGCACCACCAGCGCATCCAGTCCGGCCTGGCGTAACGCACGCTCCACAATCTTACGCATCACCGAAGAGTCGTCTACGATTAGCGCTCGAATCTCGCTCATGCCCAAGCTCCCTTGGTTTGCCTATCGGCGTTTTGTTCCGAACCATGAGGCCCGGCCATCCCAATCTCCACTGGGTTTTTCCAATCTCATTTTGAGATCGCCTCTCCCGATTCCGGGCGGTCTGGCCGCGCCCCATCGGACAGGAACTTCAATGGCCGGCGGTCGAAGCAATCAGGTCCCGGATGGAGCCCGATGCGGGCAGCGGCCCAATCTGAGAGCGGCGCCAGAGGCGCAGCCAGAAGCAGTCATGCAGGCGTACCAGACGCGCCTCGACGGGCTGCCACTCCTCAATGGCCCTGGCAAAGGCCATCGCCATGGCCTGCTCTGTGGCGGCCTCAATCAACTCCACCGGTGGGAAGCGCGCTTCGAGAGCGCGGGTGTGCGCCGGGCGGAAAAGCGATCCCTGCACCAGCCCGGCTTCGACCCTGAGGCCCGTCATGCGTTCGACGGCCAGCGCCACGGCGGGATCGGCGCGGTCCTCAAAACCCAGATAGAGAATCTTCCCCGCGGCCACGCGCAGAGGCAGCGCCCCGAAGGCGTCGATGAAGAGCCGCGGCACGAGCGATGTAAGGTCTTCGGGATTGTGATACTCGACGCTCAGCACCGGGCAACCCCATTGCAGGCCCAGGGTCCTGGTCACCAGTTCCTCGCTCGCGCTGCTCTGCCGCACCAGCCATTCGCCCAGTTTTCCAGAGCCCGCACTGCGCTGCGCGCTGAGCGCCGCGCGCAGATCTTGCTGCGAGATCCAGCCCTGCTCGAGCATGGCCAGCCCCAGTGGAATACGATGGCGGTGGGTTTCGCGGACCGCGCCCCGGGCGTCCATCTCGCGCCGCACCGCAGTCTCCACGCGCGCCCGGGTGCACGCGGCCGAGCAGCACCAGCCACTCTCGAAGACCGGCGCCTCGCGGCTGCGCCAGAGATGCAGCCATCCCGAAGTACAGTGGGGATTGGCGCAAGTGCGGAGGATCCCCTTTCCGGTCTGGAGAAGTGGTTGAACGGGACTCGGCCGCGTGCACCCGGGCGCGCGTGGAGACTGCGGTGCGGCGCGAGATGGACGCCCGGGGCGCGGTCCGCGAAACCCACCGCCATCGTATTGCACTACGGGGCTGGCCATGCTCGGCGGGCTGGATCTGGCAGCAGTTCTGCGCGCGGCGCTCAGCGCGCAGCGCAGTGCGGGCTTGGAAAACTGGGCGAATGGCTGGTGCGGCAGAGCAGCGCGAGCGAGGGAACTGGTGACCAGGACCCTGGCCTGCAATGGGGTTGCCCGGTGCTGAGCGTCGAGTATGACAATCCCGAAACCTTACATCGCTCGTGCGCGGCTCTTCATCGACGCCTTCGGGGCGCTGCCTCTGCGCGTGGCCGCGGGGAAGATTCTCTACTGGTTTTTGAGGACCGCGCCGATCCCGCCGTGGCGCTGGCCGTCGAACGCATGACGGGCCTCAGGGTCGAAGCCGGGCGGTGCAGGGATCGCTTCCGCCCGGCGCACACCCGCGCTCTCGAAGCGCGCTTCCACCGGTGGAAGTTCATTGAGGCCGCCAGAGCGCGGCCATGGCGATGGCCTTTGCCAGGGCCATTGAGGAGTGGCAGCCCGTCGAGGCGCGTCTGGTACGCCTGCATGACTGCTTCTGGCTGCGCCTCTGGCGCCGCTCTCAGATTGGGCCGCTGCCCCACATCGGGCTCCATCCGGGACCTGATTGCTTCGACCGCCGGCCATTGAAGTTCCTGTCCGATGGGGCGCGGCCAGACCACCCCGGAATCGGGAGAGGCGATCTCAAAATGAGATTGGAAAAACCCAGTGGAGATTGGGATGGCCGGGCCTCATGGTTCGGAACGGAACAGAGCAAACCAGGGAACTGGGCATGAGCGAGATTCGAGCGCTAATCGTAGACGACTCTTCGGTGATGCGTAAGATTGTGGAGCGTGCGTTACGCCAGGCCGGACTGGATGCGCTGGTGGTGCACGAAGCCGGGTCCGGGGCCGAAGGGCTGGAGATGCTGAAGGCAAATCCGGTGGACTTGATCCTGTCCGACATCAACATGCCGATCATGGACGGCCTGGAGACTCTGCGCCAGATTCGTGCCCCGAACCTTGCTCAGGGCGTACCTGTGGTGATGATCACCACCGAGTCGAGCGAGGAGCATGTGAAGCAGGCCATACAGTCCGGGGCGCAGGGGTACATCCGCAAACCGTTCACGGCCGAGCAGGTCAAAGAGCGGGTGCTGCCGTTGGTGAAGGCGGCCTGACAAGGGGGACTCCTGTGTGGTTAAACGGGGTGCGTGCGGCTGCAATTGCGGGGCATGCGAAGATACGGTCCTGGACGGCAATGAGGGAAGGGAGCAGGCGATGGCGGTGTCGTTGCGTGAATCCGTGCAGCGGGTCTCCGATCCGCGAAATCTGGATGCCAGCGTAGAAGAGGTCTTCCGGCTGATGCTGGGCCTTGAGTGCAAGCGCGAGGCCGGACCGCCCCATGCCCAAACGGAATCGGTGACGGCTGTGGTCGGCTTCGGCGGTATGTGAGCGGCGCCTGTGTCTTCCGCTCCGGAGCCGGGACGGCTGTGAAGATTGCTGCCCAGATGACGGGGATGGAGTTCGCAGAGATTGACGACACGGTCAAGGATGGAATCGGCGAGATCTGCAACATGCTGGCCGGTGCCTGGAAAGGCAAGGTGCCGGAACTGGCGGCGAACTGCGGCCTTTCCGTTCCGGCAGTCATTACAGGCAGGGACTACAACCTGCACGTACAGGCCCCGGAGTTCCAGCTTCATCATTTCTACCGCTTTAGCGAAGAGGTTTTTGAGGTGACCATCGTCTGCGACGGGCTGCAATAGAGAGCATCGCCCTGCCTGAAGCGGGCCAACTGTGAGTGCGCGTCATCGATTGGCTAGGTTGACATCGATTAGGTAACGCGTCATTGATTGGGCAACATGAAACCGGTTGGGCAACATATGACATCGATTAGATGAAGGAACAGGCTTGGGGACCGGCGGACCTCCGCTGTTCCTCTCAAGCGTCTGTGACATTCCTTCCATAATCTCCCTCTAATCTCCGCTTCCCCCCTTTCGGTCCTCTATCTGCATTCATCTCCCGTGCAACTCCACGAGGAGATGCTTCGATGGACAGTGGCTATTACGCAGCAATGACCGGGCTGGAGGCGCGAACCCAGGCTCTGGATACGGCGGCGGCCAACCTGGCCAACGCCCAGACGCCGGGCTTTCGCGCGGAACGGGAGTTCTTCCGCTCCGTGCTTCTGGGGCCCGACGGCGCGGATTCCCAGCTAGGAGAGACCGTGAACAACTACGGCCTGCTGGGTGGCGACCGGCTCAGTATGGCCCAGGGCGCGCTGGCCGAAACCGGCAACCCCCTCGATCTGGCCATCGAAGGCCAGGGCTTCTTTATGGTGCAGACGCCCAATGGACCGCGTTGCACGCGCGACGGCAGCTTCCACCGCACGCCAAACGGCCAATTGGTCACGCGGCGGGCAGCCGGTGCTCTCGGCTGCGAGCCAGACCATCCAGATTCCGCCCGGCGAAGTCGCGATAGGCTCCGATGGAACGGTCTCGGTGGCGGGCGGTGTAGTGGCCCGCGTCGGGTATTCGATTTTCCCGCCGGGACCGTGCTGACGCCCGAGGGCGCCAACCGTTATGTGGCCCCGACGGGCGCAACCCCTGTAGCTGCGACGGGCGCGTCGATCCATCAGGGCGCTCTCGAGGGGGCAAATCAGGAGTCGTCCAGGGCACGCTCGATCTGGTAATGATGCAGCGCCAGGCCGAGATGATGCAGCGCGCGTTAACCGTATTCCACACCGAATTCAACAAGTTTGCGACCGAGGACCTTCCGAGGGTCTAGCCCAGAACCGGGTAAGCAGTTAGCTGCCAAGGATGTGACAGGAATCCACTCCAAAGCAGAAGAAAACGGGAATAGCATGATTCGAGCGTTATATACGGCCGCCAGCGGCATGAGCGCACAACAGATGAACCTCGACACCATCGCCAACAACCTGGCCAACTCCTCCACCACGGGTTTCCGGCAGCTGCGCCTGCAGTTTCAGGACATGGTGTATCAGAACATGATCACACCCGGCGCTGCGCAGAGCCAGAGCACGGTCTCGGCCGGGTTGCAGATCGGCCTGGGCACGCGCCCGGCGGCGACCGAGGTCATCAACACCCAGGGCGAGCTGAACGAGACCGACAATCCGCTCGATGTCGCAATCCAGGGCGCTGGGTTCTTTCAGGTGCAGCGGCCCGATGGCACGATTGCCTATACCCGCGCCGGGCAGTTTCACCTGAACAACCAGGGCACCATCGTGACCACCGACGGCGATCCGCTGATTCCCACCATCACCATTCCCTCGAATGCAACCGCGGTCACCATCACGCAGTACGGCGTGGTCAACGCGACCTTGGCCGGGCAGCAAAATCCCTCGCAACTGGGACAGATTCAGTTGGCCACCTTTCCCAACCCCGGAGGCCTCGAGAGCATGGGCAACAACCTGCTCACGGCCACGTTAAGTTCGGGCGACCCGGTACTCGGTAATCCCGGCGGCACCGAGGGCCTGGGCACTCTGCAACAGGGATATCTCGAGAACTCGAATGTGGATGTGGTCACAGAGTTTGTGCAGATGGTCCTGGCGCAGCGGCCTAGAGTCGAATTCCAAGGTCATCAAGGCTGCCGACGACATGTACTCGCAGGTCAACAATATGACGCACTAAACCTCATCTTTCATCTGAAGTTACAACAGCCCCATGAGGTGTATCGGATATGAGACCGGGGAATTGAACATGAATTGGATACGCGTTGCGATCACTGGATGGCTGGCGCTAGCCCCAGGCTGCAGCGTCAGCGCGCAGGCTGGGAGCAATACATCTGCCTCGCGGGAAGCGGTGCCCGCCGTTGCCTCGCCGCCAGAGACAGCTCTCGATCCCGGCGGCGCTTTTCTCCGCGAGATTGACGATCCCTTTACAGGCAATCTCTGGTTGCTGCTGCGGGACCCTGACCGGCCTGCCGGCCCGGCACGTTTGGTGCTGGCCGGGCAGAGGACCAGTTTCCAGGAGAGAAAGGGAAACGGCCCGCTGCCCTCCGCACCTGTCGCCGAAGAACCGGTGATCCACGCCGGGGATGCGCTGCTCGTTGAAGAACATACGCCGGTGGCGGATACGCGACTCGAAGCGGTGGCTCTTGGATCCGCGGTGAAAGGGGCCTGCTTGAGGGCGCGACTAAAGATTGGCGGCAGAGTCGTCAAGGTCGAGGCGGTCTCGCCCGGTCATGCTGTGTTCGGCCTCGAGAGCAAGGTGGAGCCATGAAAGCAGGCCAGATGAGGGGATTGATGAAGGGAACCATCGCAGCAATCGTGCTCTGCGCCTTGCTGGTGCCGGCTGTAGGTGCGAGCAGCAAGAAGAGCAACGCCGCAGCGGGTGCAAGCAAGGCCACTCCTCCCGAGGAGGCGCTGCGCGCCTACATCACCAAGGTGCGTGCGCAGCAGGCTGCCGAAGTGCGTACGCCGGGCTCAATCTGGAGCGCACAGGGTCAGCTGGTGCGGCTGGGCACGGATGTCAAGGCCTTTCGCATCCACGACGTGGTGATGATCGTGGTCGGCGAGAGTCTGACCGCCTCGACCGATGGGGCGGTGAAGAACTCCCGCGCTTCGAATGCCAGTTCGAACATTACCTCGCTCTTCGGCGCGCTCAAGGCTGCTAACAACATGCAGAACCTGCTGGGCGCAACGGCCAGCTCCGGCCTGACGGCGCAGGGTCAAAGCACAACCGACTCGAGCCTTACCACCACCTTCGGGGCCGAAGTGATGGACGTGCTGCCCAACGGCATGCTGGTGGTACAGGCCACGCGGCAACTGACCTTCTCCCAGCAGACACAGCTGATCACGCTGCGCGGCCTGGTGCGCCCCGAAGACGTAAGCAATCAAAATCAGGTGCTCTCGACGGCCATGACCGACCTGGAACTTGAAGTGACCGGCAAGGGCATCGTAAACGACTCCACGTACAGGCAGAATCCGGTGGTGCGCTTTCTCGAAAAGATGCTGGTGTTCTGAACCGCGCCCGGGTGGCGCTGGCTGGCAGGGCTCAATGGGCAGGGTTCAATCGCGGGCTGAAGGCCGGGCCGCAACAGGCCAGAACAAACGATCGCGGGTAAGCGGGGCAGGACGATCGGGTGAGGGTAGGTAAACGGGTGAGGGAAGACGGGCAAGGCTTGTCGGACAAAGATGGACGGGCAGCCCGGAGGGTAACGCGATGAGGGACATCGAGAGCGAAGAACAGTTCAGAAACGACGCGCTTACCTCGGAGGCCATGATGGCGCTGCGCATGGCCCAGGCGCGGGCGCGGGCGCGCGCCAATCGTGCCTTCTGGTGGTGGTTGGCGCTGGCCTCGGCGTGGCTGATTTCGATGGCTCTGGTGCAGCCGCAGGAAACCGAGCGCCGGACACGAATCAAAGATGTCGCCAGCATCGAAGGTATTCGCGA